>NZ_JBKOOL010000037.1:0-38846 GCF_046764065.1 Nocardia sp. NPDC002869 | reverse complement strand
GTTTCGGCCTCGAGACTCGAGCCTTCGGCTCATGCGCTTTCGAGGCCGAAACGGCGAGACGGGCCTCAACCCTTTGAGGTGTCTCGTAAGACTCGACGCATGCGGGTTGCGTCGGCATTCGATGTTCAGGTCGATGCCGGCCCGGTCGCATTGTTGACGTGATGTCTGTTCCGTCCATGGAGTACCGCGCGCCGCGGTGCCGAGCTCAGCGAGGCCCTCGAAGGGCCGACTTACGGCACGTAGCGGCGCAACCGCCGGGCCGCGAACTCGCGGAAGTACGACACCTTGTCGTCGGGGACGATGGAGGGGAGCAGGAAGTACCAGGCCCGTTCCATGCGCGACGCCATCTGGTCCACCGATTCCGTGCCGACGGCCACGATGTGGATTCCGGTGGTGAGCCCGTACAGCAGCAGGCCGACGGTCTCCGGGTCGAGGTCGGGGAGCAGGTCGCCCTGGGTGATCGCCCGTTCGGCGAGGAGACGATAGGTCTCGCCCCAGGTCTTGGCGATATTGTCGCCGTTGGCGCCGCGGTAGTCGCCGATCTGGTGGGTCAGTTTGAGCATGGCGCCGACCATCGGGTCGTTCATCGACAGGTCGGCCACCACGTAGGTGATGCCGATGGCGGCCTCGAGGGCGGGGACCCGGGAGTCGAAGAATCCCTGGCAGGACGCGATGAGGCGTTCGTTGCCCTGGTCGACCACGGCGCGGGCCAGTTCCTCTTTGGACCCGAAGTGAAAGTACAAGGCGCCCTTGGTCACGTTGGACTGCGCGATGATCTCGCTGAGGCTCGCATTGGCGTAGCCCAAGCGCAGAAAGACATCGGCAGCGCCGGCGAGAACGGAATCGCGAGTGATCTCCGCGCGCGCTTGCCTAGCCATCAGCTCCGCCTGTCATCCCAATAACCAGCCATCCTGAAGTAGACCGACATTGTCGAAGTAGACCGACTTACCGCCCGAACAGCACCCAAAGGATGGGTGAACCGTACCATCCGTGTTCGCTACGTCTCTCGATTCGCCGACCCGCCCGAATTCGCCGGTAGTTCATCGATGGTTGCCCGAACTGCGCTGCACGCCCGGCGAGTTCGCCGGCAGCTGCCCGGGCAGAGCGGGCCATTCCGAGCTGAGCTGGGGGTCGGCCTCCAGATGACTCAGACCGTTCCAGCACAGGTTGACCAGATGCGCCGCGACGACTTCTTTGGACGGGCTGCGGACATCCAGCCACCAGGTGGCGGTGGTGGCCACCATCCCGACCAGTGCCTGTGCGTACAGACCGGCCAGGCTGATATCGAACCCGCGGCGTTCGAAGTCACCGCCGAGCAGATGCGCGACCTGATTGACCGCCTCGTTGAGCAGACTCGAGTAGCGGCCGTCGGTGGAGGACACCGGCTGATCACGGACCAGGATGCGGAACCCGTCGGTGCGTTGCTCGATATAGGTGAGCAGGGCCAGCGCCACCTGTTCGAGCCGCACCCGCGACCTGTTGTTGGTGAGCGAGGAGGTGATCATGTCCAGCAGCATCGACATCTCCCGGTCGACCACGACCGCGTAGAGCCCCTCTTTACCGCCGAAATGCTCATAGACGACCGGTTTGGACACCAGGGCGCGTTGCGCGATCTCCTCGATGGATGTGGCGTCGTAGCCGCGTTCGGCGAACAGGGCGCGACCGATCTCGATCAACTGCTGGCGCCGCTGGGTACCCGTCATCCGCTGCCGGCCCACCGGAACCTGCTCGGCGGCCTCTCCGGCGGCCCGCAACTCCTCGGTTGTTCTCGGTTCTCCCGACGCCACGTTCCCGCCTCCCTGGTTATCGGGGCCGCGGGTGCCGGAGCCGGACCTGCGACCAGAACCATCGAGATCAACTGTCCCAGACCCGTGGCGGCCGGAGACACCCGGGCGGTACCGGGGCCGCTGGCGTGTCGCCACCACCACGGTTCGACGTATCCCGGGGTGGCATGCGAGTATCGTTCCCGTGCCGGGGCACAGCGGCGGGTTTCGGGTACCTGCCGGTGTGACAGTCCGCCGTAGTGTAATGGCAGCACCTCTGATTTTGGTTCAGATAGTTCAGGTTCGAGTCCTGGCGGCGGAGCAGCTCGCGTGCACGATGACCATCGTCGGCCCGAGGGAGATTCATGCAGGAGCAGACCGCCGTCATCGTGCTAGCCGCAGGTGCCGGTACGAGAATGCGGTCGAAGACACCCAAGGTGCTGCACCCGCTCGCCGGGCGCAGCATGCTCGCGCACGCGCTGTACGCGGCCCATGCCATCGACCCGCGCCATCTGGTGACGGTGGTGGGGCACGACCGGGAGCAGGTCGGAGCGGCCGCGGCCGCGGTGGCCGGCGAACTCGATCGGGAGATCGTGCCGGTGGTGCAGGAGCAGCAGCTCGGTACCGGGCACGCCGTGCAGGTGGGGCTCTCCGGACTGCCCGCCGATTTCTCCGGTGATGTCATCGTCACGTCCGGGGATGTCCCGCTGCTGGACGGGCATACCCTCGCCGCCCTGCTCGACGAGCATCGCAGCTATGCCGAGCGCCCCGCCGTCACGGTCCTCACCTTCGTACCCGCGGACCCCAACGGCTACGGCCGGATCGTGCGTGACGCCGACGGCGAGGTCGCCGAGATCGTCGAGCACGCCGACGCGACCCCGGAGCAGGCCGCGATCCGCGAGGTCAATTCCGGCGTGTACGCCTTCGACGCCGGAGTGCTGCGCACCATGCTGGGCCGGCTGTCCACCGCCAATGCCCAGCACGAGCTGTATCTGACCGATGTCCTGAGACTCGCCCGCGAGGCCGGCTACCCCGTGCAGGGCGCCCGCCTGGTCGATTCGGCCAAGGTCACCGGCGTGAACGACCGCGTGCAGCTGGCCGCCGCGGCCCAGACGCTCAACCGCTACATTCTGGAACGCCATATGCGCGCCGGCGTGACCATCATGGATCCCGCCACCACCTGGATCGATACCGATGTCCGGATCGGCCGCGACACCGTGGTGCGGCCGGGGGTGCAGCTGCTGGGCACCACGGTGATCGGCGAGGATGCCGAGATCGGCCCGGACTCCACCCTCACCAATACAGCGGTCGGCGACGGCGCCCGGGTGATCCGCACCCATGGCGAGGCCGCGACGATCGCCGCGGGGGCGACGGTCGGACCGTTCAGCTATCTGCGGCCGGGCACGGCGCTGGGCGAATCCGGCAAGATCGGTGCCTTCGTGGAGACCAAGAACGTCGAGATCGGCCGGCACACCAAGGTCCCGCATCTGACCTATATCGGCGACGCCACCATCGGCGAGCACAGCAACATCGGAGCATCCAGTGTGTTCGTGAACTACGACGGGGTGCGCAAGCATCGCACCGTCGTGGGCTCACATGTGCGTACCGGCAGCGATACGATGTTCATCGCCCCGGTGACCGTGGGTGACGGCGCCTATACCGGGGCAGGTACTGTACTGCGGGAAGACGTTCCACCGGGCGCGTTGGCAGTGTCCGGCGGGGCGCAGCGCAATATCGAGAACTGGGTGCAGCGGAAGCGACCGGGAACCGCTGCAGCAGATGCGGCGGCGAAAGCTCTCGCGGCCGAAGAGACACCAGGTCGGGCAACAAAGCTTAAGGATGGCAACCAGCAGTGACCGCGTCATGGATCGACAACCAGAAGAACCTGATGCTCTTCGCCGGACGGTCGCACCCCGAACTGGCCGAGCAGGTCGCCAAGGAACTCGACGTTCACGTCACCCCGCAGTCCGCGCGTGATTTCGCGAACGGGGAGATCTTCGTCCGGTTCGAGGAGTCGGTTCGCGGGTCCGACGCCTTCGTCCTGCAGAGCTTTCCGGCGCCGCTGAACCAGTGGCTGATGGAACAGCTGATCATGATCGACGCGCTCAAGCGCGGTTCGGCCAAGCGGATCACCGCCATCCTGCCGTTCTACCCCTACGCCCGCCAGGACAAGAAGCACCGCGGCCGCGAGCCCATCTCGGCCCGCCTGGTCGCGGATCTGCTCAAGACCGCGGGTGCCGACCGGATCGTCACCGTCGACCTGCACACCGACCAGATCCAGGGCTTCTTCGACGGCCCGGTCGACCATATGCACGCCCAGCTGCAGCTCGCCGAGTACGTGCGCACCAACTACAGCCTCGACAACATCACCGTGGTCTCCCCCGATTCCGGCCGCGTCCGGGTGGCGGAGAAGTGGGCGGATTCGCTGGACGGCGCGCCGCTGGCGTTCATCCACAAGACCCGTGATCCGCTGGTCCCGAACCAGGTGAAGTCCAACCGGGTGGTCGGCTCCGTCGAGGGCCGCACCTGCATCCTCATCGACGATATGATCGACACCGGCGGCACCATCGCCGGCGCGGTGAACGTGCTGCGTGAGGCAGGTGCCGGCGATGTGGTCATCGCCGCGACGCACGGCGTGCTGAGCGCCCCGGCCGCCGAGCGGCTCGCGTCCTGCGGCGCCCGGGAGGTCGTGGTGACCAACACCCTGCCGATCACCGAGGACAAGAAGTTCCCGCAGCTCACCGTGCTGTCCATCGCTCCGCTGCTGGCCCGCACCATCCGTGAGGTGTTCGAGAACGGTTCGGTGACCGGGCTGTTCAACGGCAACGCCTGACCCTTTTCCCGAACGGCCCCGGACCTACTGGTCCGGGGCCGTTCGGCGTTCGGGGCGGGGAGCCGACACCGCTGGTCACGGTCCCGCCGGGCGGCCCCGCGGCGGCGCATACTGGTTGGTATGGATCGCGAACCACGAGAGCCCGATATGGGTGACGACGACCAGGAGGACGAGGTCCGCGCCTACGAACGCTATATCGAGGACCCGCCCGCGGACCTGCGCATTCGCAATCGGGAGGGCGATGACGACGGCCGCCTCGGCATAGCCGAGGAACTGCGGCAAGAACCGGACCGGCGCGACCGCGCCGCCGACGACGACCGGCCCGCCGAGGCCGCCGCCATCCATATCGAGGAAGAACCCGAATAGGGGACGCCCCGGCAGCTGACGCTGCGCCCGCACCGCGGTACCGGCCTACGAGCCCTCGACGATACGAACGAGGAGACGTGATGAGCACACCGCAGGACCCGCGCGACTCCGGCGACAGGCCGGAGGACAGGAGCACAGATCGGCCGGAGCCCGATTCCGGCGCCGCCGGCGGGCCTGCGGCGGATCACCCGCGGGAAACCCCGGACGAGCCGTACGTCACCCCCGGCGCCCCGCAACCTCCCGACGACACGCAGACCCCGGGTAACGCTCCGGAACCCCCGCCGGGGGATCCGGGATCCGGCGCCCCGCAGCCGCCGGAGGCCGGCGAACCGTATGGTGCGCAGGCGGCACGGTCCGACGACCCCCCCACCGAGTACCTGCCGAAACTGCTCGGCCGCGGGCCCCGGCCCCCGTCCGGACCGGAACAGCCCGCGCCGGGGTCCGGCGAAGGTGCCGGAGCCTATGAGTACGGCGGGCACCCCGGCACCCCGGAGCAGTGGCCGCCCGGCGGTGAAGTGCCCCCACAGGCGTGGTCGGCCCTGCCCGAGGAACAGTCCCCCGGGCAGGCCTGGCAGCAGCAGTCACCCGGCGGGTATCCGGGGTCCGGGCAGCCGCAGGGCGGGTCGCCCTATCCGCCGCAGGGCGGTGGGCCGTATCCGCCGCAGGGCGGGTACGGCGGACAACCGGGTGGCGGATACGGCGGTCCGGGCGGCTGGGGTGCCCAGGAACAGTCCGGATGGGGCGCCCAGGAACAGTCCGGATGGGGCGCCCAGGAACAGTCCGGATGGGGCGCCCAGGGACAGACCGGCTGGGGTCCGCAGGAACAGGCGGGCTGGGGTGGCGCTCCCGGATGGTCCGGCGGCGGCGCACCGGGCGGACAGCCGAGCGGGGCGCCCGGTGCCGGTGGTTATCCCGCCTATCCCGAACAACAGCAGTATCAGCCCTATGACGCCGCCCGGCAGCCGGAACGCTCGGGACCGCAGGTGCTGTCCATCATCGGTTTCGTCTGCGCCGCGGTCTCGCTGCTGTTCTGCCCGATCGTGTTCGGCGCCGCCGGCATCGTGCTCGGGGTCATCGGGCATATCCGCGGCGAGCCCCTGGGCAAATGGGCGGCCATCGCGGCCGCGATATGTCTCGTGGTGGGCGTGGTGATCGGGTTGCTCCTCACCGGGACCGAGATCGTGCCCAACGAATCGCTCGGCTGACGAGTTCGGGGCCTCCCCGCGGGCCCGTTCCGGTCGCACTCGAGCCCACGTACTACGCGGTGCCCCGGTGGCGGATATCGTCTGGCCCATGCCCGAGGAACGAGGCGCCGGTGAATTCGCGGCGGCGACAGGGGCGGCCGCGCCGCCGTGGTGTGGATAGATGTCACAGCGGGAACTGGTCGTACTGGGCACCGCGAGCCAGGTGCCGACCACCCAGCGCAATCACAACGGATACGCACTGCGCTGGGGTGGTGAGGTCGTACTGTTCGATCCCGGCGAGGGTACCCAGCGACAGATGATCCGCGCCGGGATCTCCGCGACCGATCTGACCCGGATCGCGATCACCCACTTCCACGGTGACCACAGTCTGGGTCTGGCCGGAGTGGTGCAGCGGATCAACCTGGATCAGGTCCCGCACCCGATCGACACCTACTTCCCGGCGTCGGGCCGGCGATTCTTCGACAACCTCTGCGACGCGACCGCCTACCACCGGACGATCGAACTCCGGCAGCGGCCGATCACCGGACCGGGCGCGCTACCGGCCCCCGGCGCTCCCTTCGAGATCACCGCCGCCCGGCTCGACCATCCGGTGGAGGCGTTCGGTTACCGGCTCACCGAACCCGATTACCGGACCATCCGGCCGGAGGCGCTGGCCGAGCTCGGCCTGCACGGCCCGATGGTGGGCCATCTGCAACGCGAGGGCGAAATCGCCTGGCAGGGCCGGACCGTGACCCTCGACGAGGTGAGTACGCTGCGGCGCGGCCAGAGTTTCGCGTTCGTCATGGACACCCGCCTCTGCCCCGGCGCGCGGGAACTCGCCGCGGGAGTGGACATGCTGGTGATCGAAGCGACCTTCGTCGAGGCCGATGCCCGGCTGGCCGCCGAACACGGTCACCTCACCGCCGGGCAGGCTGCCCGGATCGCCGCCGATGCCGGGGCACGGACCCTGGTCCTGACCCATTTCTCGCAGCGGTATCCGGGCCTCGACCAGCATCTGGCCGAGGCGCGGCGGGAGTTCGGGGGCGAGATAGTGGTCGCCGCGGATCTGGACCGTATCCCGTTCCCGTCCCGCCGCTGACCCGCTCCGGCGGGGCGGAGACCGGCCGTCACGGTCCGGCGACCGGCTCGATTCGGGTCCCGTCCCGCAACCCGATCGACATTATGTCCGGATGGGCGGTCGAGTTCGAGCCGATGCCGGCGGTTACCCGGTACGACGAACGCCGTGCCCGCGCTCAGGCGCACTTCTGTCTCGGCGTCGCCGGTGTGGTCCGGGCGTGGCGAGATCATCCGCGCACGGATGAGCCGAGGTCGAACGTCTCGCGATTGGCCTGCACCTCGTCCATATGGGCCTCCGCCCACGTTTTGATACCGCCCATGATCCCGTGCAGGGAGAGCCCGAGTTCGGTCAGCTCATAGGTCACGGTGACCGGTACGGTCGGCGTGACCGTGCGGGTGACCAGGCCGTCACGTTCCAGGGTGCGCAGTGTCTGGGTGAGCATCTTCTGACTGACCCCGGCCAGCCGGCGGGCCAGCTCGGAGTAGCGCAGCGGCTGCGGCTCGCCGCCGCGCTCCGTACCCGGATGCGGACCGCCGCTGCCCAGGGCGGACAGCACCAGCCCCACCCATTTCCCGGAGATCCGTTCCAGCAGCTGCCGACTGGGGCAGCCCGCGAAGAACGCGTCGTAGTCCACCTTGCGCAGCGCCCGCTGCTGGGCCGCCGTCGTCGTCGCCATGACCCGTTCCTTCCTACCCGGCGGTGCAATACGCACTTTCAGGTGCCTACTTCCCGATGGAGAGTTACCGCTCCATTGTGGAGGCATGGCACAGAAATCACCACAGGAGGTCACCGTGGCCAGTACTTTCCGCAGTGCGATCGTCCGTACCCCGAGCGGACCCGATTCCATCGAGATCATCGACGTACCCGTCACCGAGCCCGGCGCGGGAGAGGTACGGGTCGCGATAGCCGGGGCCACCGTCAACCCCGTCGACCTCGCGCTGACCGCGGGCGTGCTCCACGCCGTCGGCCTGATCACCCGGTCGGAGTACACCGGGATCGGCACGGATTTCGCCGGCACCGTCACCGCGGCCGGGCCCGGTACCGAGCTGCCGGTCGGCACCCGCGTCGCGGGCCTGATCGGTGGCTTCGACCGCGATTTCGGCACCTATGCCGAGCAGGTGATCGTCCCGGTGAGCGATATCGCCCGCGTACCCGACGAACTCGATCTGGCCACCGCGGCAACCGTCCCGCTCAACAGTCTCACCGCGGCCCAGCTGGTGGATCTGCTCGGTGCCGGTGGCGGGCGTGACCTGCTGGTCACGGGTGCCGCGGGGGCGGTCGGCGGCTATGTGATCAAGTTCGCGCAGGATCGCGGCTGGCGGGTCACCGGGTTGGCCCGCGCCACCGACGAGGAGTTCGTGCGCGGTCTCGGCGCCGATTTCACCGCCGCCGCCACACCGGGCTGGGACGCGGTGGCCGATCCCGCCACCCTTCAGGAAGCGGGTTTGTCGCTGGTCCGCGACGGCGGGCTGTTCGTCGGAGTGCAGCCCGGCGCCGAACCGCCGGCCGAACGCGGTATCACCGTCCGTGCCGTGGCGGTACGGCCCGACGGCGAACGCCTCGCCGGGTTCCTCGCCGATACCGCGAGCGGTCGTCTTCCGGCCCGGGTACATGCGGTCCTACCGCTCGACCGGGCCGCCGACGCCCACCGGGAACTCGCCCGGGGCGGGGTGCGCGGGAAATACGTACTGCAACCCTGAATCGTTTCGATTCGGGCTCGGCACGGGACCGGAGAGCAGGGCGGCGCAGGAGGCCCCCGGACCTTTCGGGGACACCGGCGGCACGGCGGGAAGCCGCGCCACCGGTGGTCCGATCACGGCCGCCACAGCACATCGGACCCTGCGTCGGGATGTATTCGCTCACCTGACAAGGCGGAATCCATACCCGATGCGATCGTATACCCGAACAAAATCTCCTGCGACGCAATGTGAAACGCACCAATGAGGCGACTTCCGGCGGTCCACCCGTCGGGCGCGGCGGTGAAACCGCCCTGTAGTGGCGGAATACTGCCGAGATGTACTGCTCCGGACAGTGCGGCGGGTCGGTGATTACTCGAGTGCGACACGGCCCGGTTCCCCGGCGTCAGGTCGTGAAGGTGGCGAATGCCGACCACAGCAGCGGAGAGTCCTCGACCGCGCCGGTTGCGCGCCAGGCGCGCAACCGGTCGCGCTGCCATTCGGCCAGCTCCGCCACCGGATCGGCCGCCTCGTGGGCCGTATCGACCGCGCGCACGACCTCCTGCAGTGGAGTCGCGTCCGCCGCCGCGCCCCAGCGCTGGAAGGCCAGGTCGGTGGGGAGCGGCCAGCGGGTGGCGGTGACGAGTTCGGCGCCACCGGTGATCATGGCGGCGACCAGGCCCAGCGCCTCGGTGAACCGCAGATCGCCGCCGCTTTCACAGGCGATGAGCGCGACCCGGCTCGGCACCGGCCACAACTCCTGGCCCGATACGGGGTCGGCGGCCAGCGTATGGGTGCCGAGCAGCAGGTCCTTGGCCGAGAGCGGCCGATGCGTGCGCTGCGGTTCGGCGAAACCGGCCGTCTCGGCGGTGCAGGCCAGATGGAGTTCGGTGTTCTCGCTCTGACCGGATTCCGGCGGCGCCGCGGTGACGTGGCCGACGTAGAGCAGCCGGGCGGCCCCGGCGCGCAGGGTGCGGGAGAGCCAGTCGCGGTCGAGATCGGTACGGCGGAAGATCTCGGCGGGCGTGCTGACCTCCGGGCGGAGGCGGCCGGAATCGATATGGCCGGCGATCCGCCGGGTCAGCGGTGTCGGATGGGTCATCCGGCCCAGGACCGAACCGAGTTCGGAATCGGCGCGGAAGCCGGGTATCCGCGGGTCGAGTACGGCGACCACCGGCAGGTCCCGGGTTTCGGCCCAGCGGCGCGCGATACGCGTGGGCCCGTGCACGACACCGGCGGGCGCGAGCAGCCCGATATCGGCGATATCGATCAGCCGCAGTTCCGGTGCCGGGGCCAGGATCTCCCACGGCACCTGGGCGACCCGGGGCGAGGGCTGCAAGCGGATGAGCGGCCGGATTCCCTGCCGATAGAGCGTATGCAACTGTCCGGCCAGGTCATAGGGCAGCAGCGCGCGGGAAAGGTCGCGGGCCAGCAGGTATTCGGTATCGGGCGCGGCGAAGGCGGCGGTGGTCAGGGTGCGTTCCAGACCGCCGGGCACAGTCGGATCCGGAAGCGCGGCCGCCAGCTCCCGGACCACCGCGTCGATATCGGCGCCGGGTAGCGCCGCCACACCGGGTGCGGCGGCGTCTCCGATCCAGCGCCAGGACATGTACACATCGCCGGCGTCGGCCATCCGCACCACCACGGTGGGCCGATTGTTCAGCACAACTCCCCCGTACTCCGATCGCCGCTCATACCGCGATCACCCGATCCTCCCGGACGCGCTGCCCGTACCGCTGTTCGGCGGCCGCGATGTAGTCCCCGAGCGCGATACGCGCCTCGGGCCCCACGGCCAGCCGCGCGGGCGGCGCCACCGGTAGACCGGCCGCCGCCGCGACCCGGGCCAGGGCGGCGCCCAGATGCAGTGGGCCGTCGCCGGGTTCGCCACCGGCCGGCGGAACGGGACTGTCCAGCGGGAACTGCGGGCGTTCGGTGCGCGCACCAGGGGCCGGGTCCAGCGTCGTCCCGGCGCACTGTGTTTCGATGAGGTCGGCGAGCAGCTGTCCGTCGCCGCAGAGGTAGGCGAATCGGAAGGCCAGCCGGACGGCGGGGTCGGCGACCTCGCGGTTCCACTGATCGCGCTGGCTACCGCCCGGCAGCGTGTACCGCACCGCGTCGATGGCGATCGCGGCGGGCACCGCCAGGGCGCGGCCCAGCGCCAGGAGTTCGGCGGGCGGGGATTCCATCTCGTCCACCACCATCTGCACCAGTACCGCGTGCCAGTAGTCGAGTTGCGCGCACTGCAGGCCGAGCCCGCGTTCGGCGTAGACGGCGAACGCGGAGTCGAGCAGCCGCTGTCCTTCCCCGACCAGCTTGCGCGCATAGGCCACCGTGGCGAGCCGGCACTGCACGGCGGCGGCGTCGAGTACCGCCCCGGAGTCCCGGAAGCAGTCGAGGCCGCGCCGATACCATTCGTCGGCACGATCGACCTCCCCGCGGCATTCGGCCAGGAAACCGCGGATCTTCCAGCCGACTCCCGCCCGATACCCGAGTCCGGCCCGCTCGTAGTAGTCCTGACTGGCCACCACCAGTTCCTCCGCCTCGTCGAGCCGGTCGAGCCGGCCGAAGAGCTGGGCCAGGTTCTGCTGGGTATCGGCGACGGCGTTGCGGTCTCCCGCCGCGGTGAACGCCGCCAGCGCCTGCTGCGCGAAATCCACACCGAGCTCGCGGCGACCGGTTTCGAAATACGCCCCGGCCAGGTTCATCAATGGGTGTCCGGCCAGGTGGGGTGCGAAACGCAAGGCCGCGTCGAGGGATTCGGTGGCCGTTTCGATGACCCGGATCCACTGACTGCGATGGACCGCGACGGCGCTCAGCGAGAGCAGGCACGACACCCGCAGCACACCCAGATCCGGGGCGTCGGCGAGCAGATCCCGCGCCTGTTCCAGCACCCCTCGGGCTTCGTCGAGCATGCCGAGATGCTGCAGGGCCTGCGAATAGTTGATCAGTGTGGAGGCCCGTTTCTCGCGGGCGTCCGCCGGAATTCGTTCCAGCGCCGCGCGGTACCGGACCGCGGCGCCGTGGTGGTCACCGAGTTCGTCGTACATACTCGCGACGTTGATCAGCGCGCTGGTGCGCACACCGTCGGTGCTGGTGTCCGCCGCGTGCTCGAATACCCGCAGTGCCTCGGCGATATCGCCGCGCTGATAGGCGGCCGCGCCCTCGTACAACAGGTCCAGTCCGGGCGGTTCTTCCGCGCTCATCTCAGAAATCCGAATCTGTTTCGGCGGCCGTGATCTCGGCCCGCAGGGGTGTGATGTCGGCGAGTCCCTCGGCCGGTTGCCCGGCACCGGGCGCCGGACCGGGTCCGGGGCCGGGGCCGGATACCGCGCGGCGCAGCCGGACGTGCGCGAGTTCCCTGATGCGCATCCGCTGCCGCGCATCCGCTGCCGGGGCCGCGAGGTCGCGCGGTGCGGGTCCGGGCGCGCCGACCTCGAACGCGGATGCTGCGGCCCCCGCCGGAGCCGCCGGGCCGACCCCCGGCACATAGACCTCCACCCCCGATACCGTGCCGGCCGTCCCGGCGATCGCGGCCGTCCAGTCGTCCCCGGCCGGCACCAGCGCGGCACCGTGGTCGCCCGCCGGGGTGCGGACCAGCGCGTGCGGGCGCAGATATTCGGGCAGTTCCCCACGCAGCCCCGGCGCGGCGACGGCCCGGATCCGCAGCGAATTGACGCCCGCGACCCGCACGAGTTCCCACGAGACCGCGCGTTCGGAGGCGTCGACCACGCCGGGCGGGCAGTACCGCCAATCCCAGCCCGCGGTTCCCCGTTCGAGAACCAGCGCCGCCTGTGGGTCGCGCTGCCCACCCGCGGCCAGCGCATAGTCGGCGGCACGGCCGGCATCCTCGGCACCGAGGCGGTCCGCCGCCTCGGTGATCTCCTCGGATTCGGCCGGTACCGCGGCATCGGCACCGGCGACCACGCTCTCGCAGAATTCGCTCAGCTCCGCGATCTCGCGCTCGAGTTCGGCCGCGTCGAGGGCCGGGATACCGTCCACCGTCGAGGCAGGCCACCAGCGCGCAGCCCAGTGCGCGTAACCGAGCCGGCGCACCGCGGCCGCCAGTTCGGGCCGCTCCGGCCGCGCCGGCAGCTCCACGGGCTCGGTGTACGCGTCGGCCGCCACCGCGACTTCGGCGCCGTAGAGCGCCCACAACCATTCCTGCGCGGTGTCCAGATCATGCAGGATCGCCGCCGGAACCTGCCGGCCCGCCAGCACACTCCAGCTCAGGTGGCCGCCGCCGACCTCCAGTACGGCGGTGTCCACACCGGGATCGGCATCGGCCGGCGTCGGCGCACCGGGTGGCGCGATTCGCCACAGCCCCGGCCCGATTCGCTGGATACGCACAGTGTCGACCATCAGACCGCCCTCGGTTCGGCCGTATCCGGCTCCCGCACCGCCTGCGCGCTGAGGGCTTTCCGGACGCGGGTGCGGTGATCGAGCACCACCGAGCGGGCCACCCCGTCGAGCAGATCCCACAGCTCGTCGGGCTCGGTGACCGGCAGTTCCCGGACATCGCGCCCGTGCAACCGCACCCACAGGCGCCGCAGGTACGGACGCCACGGGGTCCGTAGTTCGGCGGCGATGGCGGCGAGCGGGTTGCCGTCCCCGGGCAGCGGATGGACGGCCAGCCGCCGGGCCTGCAGCACATAGGCTTCGCGCTGCCAGCGGCCGTTCACCAGCCGATGCGCGGCCGACGCGCCGGTATCCGCCCGGGATCGGCACGGGTCCGGTGGCGCGATCGGCGCCAGGCCGAGTGCCAGCTCGACCCCGGCGGCCGCGGTGACGCGCAGTGATTCGCCGAGCAGTGCCCACGGTGCGCAACTGCGGGCGATCTCGGTGGTGACCAGGTCCGGGATCGGCGGCAGTTCGGCGCGTTCGGTGGAGACCTGGAGCACCGTGAATACCCGTTCGTGCACGGTGCGATCGAACGGCAACCCCAGCGTCGCGGTGGACGCCGAATCCCCAACCTCCGGGCGGCGCGGAACGGAATGGGTGGTCAGGCCGAGTTCGTGCGCCCGATACCGCGCGAGATCGGTGGCCGCGACGCGGGATGCCGCCTGCCACAACTCGATCCCGGTATGTGTCCCGGCGTTCGCGGCGACCAGTAGGTCGAGCAGGCGCCGACCGGCGCGGGTGTCGGTGTCGGTGCGGGAGGCGACCGCACAGTCCAGCAGGTGCCGCAGCTGTGCGCTGTGCTCGACCGGTACCGCGGGCGGCGGCGGACGGCGGACCCAGCCCGTGGTGAGCAGGTCGTCGAGCAGCGCGGCCCGGGCGGGATCGGTCAGATGATCTTTCAGCGCCTGGGTGGTGCGCCCGGCCGCGACACCGTGGATCTCGCGCAGCACCGCCTCGGCACGCACCCGGTCCCGGTGGGGATCGGGATGACCCCGGGTGGCGGCCAGCTCGAAACAGCGCTGGAAGTAGAGATCCTGCGCGGTGCCCTCGGTGATCCGCAACCGCCGGCGCACCTGTTTGAGCAGCGTGAACCAGGCCGCGGTCGCGCGCAACGCATCGGCGTGCGCGTAGACGCGAGCGGCGAGCAGGGTCGCGCCGTCGGCCGTCAGCACCGCGCCCCCACAGCTCGGGTACTGCACCGGCCGGATGACCAGCGGGTCGAGGATCGATTTCACGGTCCGGCGCAGCGGCCCGCCCTGCGGGCCGCTCAACGCCTCGACGCCCTCGAGACCGCGCCATACCTCATCGAGCACCATGGCCCGCGGTCGTCGCATGTGCCCAGGTTATCGGAGTTTCGCCGGTGTGGCGGTGCCGAAAGTTGGGATCGGTAGGCGCGCAGCGATTCCTACTTTTCTCGTAACGGCCAGCACACCGGGCCGGAACACCGAGAGAACAGGACACACCATGAGCACCACGATCTTCCGCCTCGGCGCCGTCGCCCTCGCCGCCTCCGCCACCCTGCTGCTGTCCGCCTGTGGCGACGACGCGAGCACCACCGCCGCCCCGGCGGCCCCGAGCTCGTCGGCCACGGCCCCCGCGGGGGACTCCGCCGGCGGCGAATCGGCCGCACTGGTCGACGGAAAGGCGCTGGCAGGCGATTTCGAGACCACCTGCGCGAAGCAGGGCAACACCCTGGCACTGGCCCTCACGGACAACAACAACGCCCAGTACGGGCAGCTGAGCGTGAGCGCCAGCATCGTCGACGACAAGACCGTGCAGGCGGTGGCCATCGCCGGCAGCCAGGGCGGTTCCTCCGGGATGCCCTACGCGGTCGGTTACGGCAACGGCCAGCCCGGCGGGTCCGCCCAGGTGACCAAGGACGGCGACACCTTCACCGTGACCGGCGAGGGCATCAGCGCCCCCGATATGGCGAACCCGCTGGCCGGGCCCGCCACCGCGGCGTTCGAGATCACCTTCGCCTGCTCGACCGTCGTCGGCGGCTGATCGGCCCGGACATCCGGCTCCCCGCCGCCCCGCACCTCGGTCCCCGCGGCCGAACGTCCGGGGCGACGAGGTGGCCAGGTATCCGGACCACAACCCTCAGGAGAGAACCATGATCCGCACCCTGCGTGCCACCGCCCTCGCCGTCGAAGCTCTCGCGATCGCCTTCTACCTCTGGCACGGCCTGACCTACGAACCCATCAGCGTCTACGAACCGGCCGCCATGGCCTGGCTCAACGGATTCCTGGCCCTGCCGATCATCGCATCCACCCTGGTCGTCATGGTCTTCGCGTTCACCGGCTCGGGCATCGTCACCGCGCTCACCGGCCGCAACACCGGCGAATTCCGCGACGCCCCGCTGGGTCTGGGCACCGTGCGATCGTTCGCCCCCACCGGGGTCACCCTGAACGACCAGCCGCAGATCCGGATCGAGTTCGGCGTCGAGGGCGCGCAGGGCGAACGTTTCGACGCCACGGCGAAAACGGTCGTTCCGCTCACCGAACTCGCGCTGCTGGCCCCCGGTGTGGTGCTGCCCGTCCGCTACCGGCCGGACCGGCCCGGCATCGTCGAACTGGATCTGTCCGGCGACAGCGCCGCGGCGCAGCGGGTGATGAACGACTCCATGATCCGCAAGGGGTTCACCACCCGGGCGAAGGTGGATATCGCCGCTCGCGGTATCGCGGCGCAGGCAGTGGTCCAGTCGCTCACCGTCCCGGGCGAGATCCGCGACGGATACTCCAAAGTCGCGGTGGGGCTGGTGGTCACCCGCCCCGACGGCAGCACCTTCGCCACCTGCTCCGAGAAGTTCCTGCCGCCGACCGCGATCGGGAACGTGCAGGTGGGGCGGATCGTCACGGCGCACTATCTGCCCGAGAACGAGAAGGAGGTCGTGCTGTCGATCCCGGTCAACGCATGAACCGCGGACCCGGTGAGCCCGTTCCCCGCTCGGGGGCGGGCGCACCGGCGTGCGCACCGATCAGAACGCGGCGACCGCGGCCACGAACCGGTCCAGTTCGTCACGGCTCACGAAACAGTGCGGCGAGGCGCGCACCACCGAATCCAGACCGCGGGCCGACATATCGAGCAGCGTGGACCCGCGATGGCTGACCGTCACTGTGATGTCTTTGCCCAGCAGTCGATCCCGGACCTCCACCGGCGCCGTTCCGGCCACCGTGAACGAGACGATGCCGCTGTGCTCCACCCCCAGATCGCGGACCGTCACCCCGGGCAGGTCACCGAGCGCGCCGCGCAGGTACTCGGCGCGTTCGGCGACGGCCGCGTACACCTCCTCCGGACCGAGTTCGAGCAGGTAGCGCACCGCCGCACCCAGCCCGAGCCGGGCCGCGACATCGTGCTCCCAGAACTCGAACCGGGACGCGTCCGGAGCCATTTCATACTCCTGCGGACCCGTCCACCGGGCGCTGTGCAGATCGAGCCGGCCCGGTTCCAGCGCGGCCGCCAACTCGGGCCGCAGGTAGAGGAACCCGGTACCCCGGGGTCCGCGCAACCATTTGCGTCCGGTGGCCGACAGCGCGTCCACCTCCAGTTCGGCGACATCCAGCGGCAGCTGACCGGCGGACTGGCAGGCATCGAGCAGGACGAACGCGCCCGCCTCCCGCGCGATCCGCGCCGCGGCGGCCACCGGGTTCACCAGCCCGCCGTTGGTGGGCACGTGCACCAGCGAGACCAGCCGCACCCGGTCGTCCATCATCGCGGCCAGTGCGTCGAGATCGATCCGGCCCACTTCGTCACTGGGGATCTGTTCCACCCGGGCGCCGGTGGCCCGCGCGCGTTGCAGGGCGGCGATGGCATTACTGGCGTAATCGGCCCCGGAAAGCAGAATCCGGTCGCCGGGATGTAGCGGAACGGCGTAGAAGAAGTCCGACCAGCCGCGGGTGGCGCTGTCGCTGAGGGCGATGGTGCCGGGGGTGGTGTTCAGCAGGGTCGCTATCGCGTCCTTCACCCCGGCCAGATCGGCGAGACGTTCGTTCGCGGCCCGGTATCCGCCGATCTCGGCCTCCCGGCGCAGATGGGCGATCACCGCCTCGGTGACCACCCGCGGCGGTAGCGAGGACCCCGCGCTGTCCAGGAAAACCGCTCCGGCGCCGACCCCGGGCGTATCGTCACGTACTCGCTGCTCATCGACCATGCACCCGAGCCTATGCCGGATTCGTGACCCCTTCGCGGCGCAAACGTGTCCGCCCCCGTCGCTACTCTGGATTCCACGCGAGGCCCGACCGGCCCTCCGGCTCGACCGGTGCCCCGCCGTCGATCGAAGACGAACCGACAATCGAACACCTGCTCGGGCAGCACCCGCACCGAACACGAGAGACGAACCAGCGAGAAGCCGCACGGAGGTTGGTATGGCGGTCACGCTCGAACATCCGGAATCGACCAGCGACCTACCAGCGCACCCGGCCCTGTCCAGCCGCGCGGCGGCGGAAGCCTTTCTCGGGGGCGTCTGTTTCAAAGTGGGCCCACCCGGGCTCATCGGCGCCGAACTCGAATGGTTCACCGTCTGCCGTACCGGTCGTACGGCACGCCGCGGCGCACGACGGCCGGCCCCGGACGAGGCCCACCATCTGTTGACCGGGCCCCGGCCCACAACCGAACTACTGGCCCAGGCTTTGGGCCCCTACGCACCCCGCGCCCTCGCGCCCGATTCCCCCGCCCTCCCGTTGCCCGGCGGCAGCCGGGTCACCGTCGAACCGGGTGGGCAGATCGAACTCTCCAGCATCGCCGTCCCCGACGCCGCCGACCTCTGTGTCCGGCTCCGCGCCGACGAGCAGCGGCTACGCGAACTCCTCGGCACCCGGTCCATCCGGATGGTCGCCGCCGCCGCCGATCCGGCCCGCACCCCCCGCTGTCAGCTGGGGTTACCGCGGTACCAGGCGATGGAGCACTATTTCACCCGCATCGGCCCCTACGGGCGGCTGATGATGAGCAATACGGCGGCAGCCCAGGTCAGCGTCGATATCGGCGCCGACCACGCCGACCTCACCGCCCGCTGGACCGCCCTGCACGCCGTCGGTCCCGCCCTGATCGCCGCTTTCGCGTGCTCGCCGGTGCTGCGCGGGGCGCCCACCGGCGAGTGGGCCTCCCAGCGCATGCGCACCTGGCTGCACCTGGATCCGGCCCGCGCCTGCCCACCGGTCGCCGACTGGCCCGATCCGGTCACCGGCTATGCGCGCTGGGCACTGGACGCCCCGCTGTTGTGTGTCCGCCGGGCGGAGTCGGCCGAACGGGTCGCCTGGGCGGCGCCGCCGGACGTGACCTTCGCCGACTGGTTGTCCGGTGCCGTGGACGAGGTGATCGGCCGCCGCCCCGATATCGGCGACCTCGAATACCACCTGACCACGCTGTTCCCACCGGTCCGGCCCGCCGGATATTTCGAGGTCCGCTATCTCGACGCGCAGCCCGGCGACGGCTGGACGGTCCCGCTCACCGTCGTCGACGCCCTGCTGTCCGGCCCGTCCGCGGTCGCGGACGCGACGGCCGCGGCCGGCGCCACGGCCGGACGCTGGCACGATGCCGCCCGGCACGGCCTCGCCGAGCCGGAGCTGCGGGCGGCGGCCGTCGCCGTCCTGGAGGCCGCCGCCGCCCACAGCACCCGGCCGGAGCCCCGGCTGTACGCCGCGATCCGCCGATGCGCCGCCGGGCGGCCACCACAGGACGAGTCCGGCCGTGGCGCACCGGCACGCCCCACCGTTCCCCCGTCGACGAGCGGAGCAGCATCGTGACCCTCACCCGGCCGAACGCCGAGCCCATGGAGACCGAGCGCCTGCGCGAGCACATCGCGGCCACCCTCATCCGGGCCAGGCAACGGACCGCCGCGCTCACCGACTGCGTGGACGAAGCCGAATTGCGCGCCCAGCATTCGCCGCTGATGAGCCCACTGGTCTGGGATCTGGCCCATATCGGCAGCCAGGAAGAGTTGTGGCTGGTCCGCGATGTCGGCGGCCAAGACCCGGTGCGCCCCGATATCGACGAACTGTACGACGCGTTCAAGCACGCGCGCCCGAACCGGCGGCAGCTGCCGCTGCTGGGCCCCGACGAGGCCCGGGGCTATGTCGGCACGGTACGCGACAAGGTATGGGATGTGCTGGATCGCAGCCCGCTCCAGGGCAACCGGCTGGTCGCGGGCGGTTTCGCATTCGGGATGATCGCCCAGCACGAACAGCAGCACGACGAGACCATGCTCGCCACGCACCAGCTGCGCACCGGTGCACCGGCCCTGACCGCTCCCGCCCCGCCCACCGCCCGCACGGCGGTGCGCGGTGAGGTGGTGATCCCGGCCGGTGAGTTCGTGATGGGCACCTCGACCGACCCCTGGGCGCTGGACAACGAACGGCCGGCGCATCCGGTGCACGTCCCGGCGTTCGCGATCGACGCGGCCCCCGTCGGCAACGCGCAGTATCTCGCGTTCGTCGCCGACGGCGGCTACGAGCGGCGGGAGCTGTGGTCGATGCGCGGCTGGGCGCATCGGCACGAGGCCGGGCTCACGGCGCCGCAGTTCTGGGAACGCGATACCGACGGCCGGTGGTGGCGGCGGGTGTTCGGGGCGTTGCGGCCGCTGCGCCCGGAGCAGCCGGTGGTGCACGTGTGCTGGTTCGAGGCCGAGGCCTATGCGAACTGGGCCGGTAAACGGCTGCCCACCGAGGCGGAGTGGGAGAAGGCGGCCCGCTACGACCCGGACACCGGGCGCACCCGCGCCTACCCGTGGGGTGATGCGGAACCGGGTTCCACCCACGCCAACCTCGGCCAGCGGCACCTGGAGCCGGCCGATATCGGCGCCTATCCCGCGGGCGCCTCACCCGCCGGAGTGCACCAGCTGATCGGTGATATCTGGGAGTGGACCTCTTCCGGCTTCCACCCCTACCCCGGCTTCCACGCCTTCCCGTATCGCGAGTACTCGGAGGTGTTCTTCGGCGGCGACTACCGGGTGCTGCGCGGCGGCTCCTTCGGTACCGATCCGGTGGCCTGCCGCGGCACCTTCCGCAACTGGGATCATCCGATCCGCCGGCAGATCTTCTCCGGTTTCCGGCTGGCTCGCACCGTGGGCCCGGAAGAGGCCTGATGTGCCGGCACATCGGCTATGTGGGCACACCGGTGCCGGTGGGCGAAGTGCTCACCCGCGGCCCACACTCGCTGCGCACCCAGGCCTGGGCGCCCCGTGAGATGCGCGGCGGCGGCACGATCAACGCCGACGGCTTCGGCGTCGCCTGGTGGGGTCCGGACGCGCCCTCGGTGACCCGCTACCGCAATGCCGAACCCATCTGGACCGATCCCGCGGTGGACGAGGTCCTGCCGCAACTGACCTCGCACGCGGTTCTGGGATCGGTCCGCTCGGCCACGGTCGGTATGCCGGTGGAACGCGCGGCGTGCGCGCCGTTCCTCTGGGAGAACTGGGCGTTCAGCCACAACGGGGTAGTGCCGGGGTGGCGTTCGGTGCTCACCGCGGTCCTGTCCGATCTCGATACGGCCGCGACCCGGGCCGGGATGACCCGCCGCTACGAGACCAGTCATCTCCTCGAAGCCGAGGCGCTGACCGATTCCGCCGCACTCTGGGAACTGTTGCGCCGGCTGCTCGACCCCGAACCCCCGGCCGGCCTGGCCGAAACTCCCGCCACGGCACTGCGCCTGCTGGTCACCGGGGTGCTGCACCACGCGCCCGACGCCCGGGTGAACCTGTTGCTCGGCAACGGCACGGCGCTGTGGGCCACGACCTGTTACCACTCGCTGTACGCGCTGATCGGCGACGAATTCGCTGTGCTGTCCTCCGAACCCTACGACGACGACGCCCGGTGGCAGCAGCTGCCGGATCGGAGTCTCGTCTGTGCCGAACCCGGCGAGCTGAGTGTCGAAACCCTCGACCTCGGCCGCTCCACCGCGACCGAAAGCCTTCCGATATGACCCAGCCGATCGTGGAAGTCCATCTCACCGATGCCGACCTGACCGAGGCGCTGCGCGCCGACGCGCGGCGCGGCCTCACCGCGAGCCCGAAATGGCTGCCGCCGAAATGGTTCTACGATGCCCGCGGCAGCGAATTGTTCGAGCAGATCACCGCGCTGCCCGAGTACTATCCCACCCGCACCGAACGCGCTCTGCTGGAATCGGTCGCTCCGGCGATCGCCCGTATCGCGCAGGCGGAGGTCCTGGTCGAACTGGGGTCGGGGTCGGCGGCCAAGACCCGCATCCTGCTGAACGCCCTCACCTCGGAGGGCCCACTCAAAACCTATGTCCCACAGGATGTCTCGGCCACCGCCCTCGGGGCTTCGGCGGACGAGGTGGCCGCGGAGTTTCCCGGCCTGGCGGTCCACGGGGTGGTCAGTGATTTCACCGACACCCTGGGGACGCTGCCGCGCGGCGGACGCCGGATGATCGCGTTCCTCGGCGGAACCATCGGCAATATGGTTCCCGAGGAACGCGCCGAATTCCTCACCGGTATTCACGATGTCCTCGAACCGGGCGAACAACTGCTGCTGGGCGCGGGCCTGGTGGTGGATCCGGGAATCATGGTCCCCGCCTACGACGATGCCGCCGGCATCACGGCGGAATTCAACCGCAATGTGCTGCGGGTACTCAATTCCCGGCTGCGCGCCGATTTCGACCCGGCGGCCTTCCGCCATATCGCGCATTGGGATGCCGCCAACGAATGGATCGAAATGCGGCTGGAAGCCACCCGCGAAATGGAGGTCACGGTCGCCGATCTCGGTTTCACCGCGCGTTTCGCCCAGGGCGAGCAGATACGTACCGAGATCTCCGCGAAGTTCCGGCTCCCCGCCCTCGACGGCGAACTGCGTGGCGCCGGTTTCGCCACCGAACACGCATGGTCCGACCCCGACAACCGTTTTGCTCTCGTCCTCGCAGCCCGGATCTGAGACCGGGCGATCTTCTCAGAACAATCCGAGCTTCAACAACAGTGCCCGGTCCAGTTCGGCAAGTTCATCACCCTCGAGGCTGCCCCGGAAATCACCAAGCCGTTCCGGGGCGACCGTGTAGATCTGGTCGGCGAGTATTCGTGTCCGGGTACCGTCTATCTCGATCTCGGGCCGGTAGATCGCCGGTGCGGCACTGGTCGAAGTGAGCGCCACGATGACGGTACTCGCGGGAAACCTGTCGGATTGGATGATCACGGCACAGCGTCGGCCCTGCTGTTCGTGCCCACGGGTACCCGGTACGGCTTTGATGTCGTAGATCGCACCACGAAAGATCACGCCACACCCATGAAGCGCTGGATCGCCAGCATCTCCGCCTGGTCGGCGGGATCTTCGGCAAGACGGTCCGCATCCGCAGTCGCCTGTTCCAGCACGAGTTCCTTGTAAGTGCGCAACAACGCATAGCGAACGGCTTCCGAGCGGGTCCGATTCGTACCCGACGTCAGTTCGGCCAACGCGGTTTCCATTGCCTCGTCAGTGCGTACGTTCAAAGTGCCCATAAGCCAAATGTAACACAAATCGTAATACGCCGGCTGCGGACGCCGCCGTACTCCCGACCTTCGGTCACCGACGCTCAGTGCAGTTGGTTCTGCGCGGCTTCCAGCCCCACCCGCAGCAGCAGTTCCACAGCGTCGGCGGCCTGCTCCACCACGATCGGGAGTTCTTTGCGCTCGACCGACGAAAAGGGCTTCAGCACGTAATCGGCCGGATCCTGCCGGCCGGGCGGTCGCCCGATACCGATACGGGTCCGCAGATAATCCTTGCTGGTGAGGGCCCCCGACACCGATCGCAGGCCGTTGTGCCCGCCCTCACCGCCGCCACGTTTGAGCCGGATCTCACCGAACGGGATATCCAGCTCGTCGTGGATCACCACGACCTCGGTGGGCGGGACCGAGAAGAACCGGGCCAGCGCCGCCACCGACCGTCCGGACAGGTTCATGTACGACCGCGGTTTCGCGATCAGCACCTGCCGTCCGTCCAAACGGGCCTGCAGCAGATCGGCGCCCGATTTCTTGTGGGCGGTGAACCGGCCGCCGACCCGCTGTGCGAGCGAGTCGGCGACCAGGAAGCCCACATTGTGCCGGGTGCGCACATAGGCAGGACCCGGATTACCCAGGCCGACGACGAGCGCCGGCGCGGTATCGGCCATCGAGAGGGGGCCGGTTCTTTATTCGGCGCTCTCGCCCTCGGCGGCTTCGGTCCCGGTCTCCGGCTCGGCGGTGCGGGGCTCGACGATGTTCACGATGAGGGCCTCGGGGTCACCGGCCAGGGTGACGCCCTTGGGCAGCTCGATGGCGCCCGCGGTGATCTGGGTGCCGACCTCGGCGCCGGCGATGGAGACCTCGATCGACTCGGGAATGTTGAAGGCATCGGCCGATACCGAGATCGTGGTGGCCTCCTGGGTGACCAGGGTGCCGGGGCCGGCCTCACCGGTGAGGGCGACCGGGACATCGGCGGTGACCGCTTCGCCCCGCTGCACGATCAGCAGGTCGGCGTGCTCGATGTAGCGGTGGATGGGATGCACCACGACCGACTTGGTCAGCGCGAGCTGCTTCTTGCCCTCGATATTCAGGTTCAGCACCGCGTTGGTGCCGTGCTGACGCAGGATGGCCGCGAACGACAGCGCGTCCAGCGACAGATGCTGGGGGTCCGACTGGTGTCCGTACAGCACGGCCGGCACGTTGCCCGCCCGGCGGGTGCGGCGCGCGGCGCCCTTGCCGAACTCGGTGCGGATCTGCGCTTCGAGAAGGTTGACGTCGGACATGACTGGATAACTCCTACGGCTCTACCGGGCTGGTGGGCGGTGCCAGGGTAATCGCGCCCCTGGTCGGTTGGTCTGCTCGTCAGGCGAAGACCGATCGGAGGCGGCCGGAAGCCGCGCCGCGTCGATCACGGTGCCGCAGAAGCGCGGACCCTCGCCGAGACAACCCGAATACTGTAACTCAGTCCCCGCATGACTCCTGAATCGGGTAGTGGGGCGGCACGTCGACGCCTGGTCAGCACCGTCACGTAGCCTGGACAGGTTGTCCCGATCGTCCGAAAGGTTGTTTCCGTTGACCGCCTCCACCGAGGGCCCCGTCGCACCCGCGGCGCGCGGATTGGCCGCCGAGGTGTCGCGGCGCCGCACTTTCGCCGTGATCTCCCACCCCGACGCGGGGAAATCGACGCTCACCGAAGCTCTCGCGCTGCACGCGCGCAAGATCGCCGAGGCGGGCGCCATCCACGGCAAGGCCGGACGTAAATCGACGGTCTCGGACTGGATGGAGATGGAGAAGGCGCGCGGTATCTCGGTGAGCTCCACCGCGCTGCAGTTCAACTATCGGGCCGCCGGCTCCGAGATCGACAATGTGATCAATCTCGTCGACACTCCCGGTCACGCCGATTTCTCCGAGGACACCTACCGCGTGCTGACCGCGGTCGATGCCGCGGTGATGCTGATCGACGCCGCCAAGGGCCTGGAACCGCAGACCTTGAAACTGTTCCAGGTGTGCCGGCACCGCGGGATCCCGGTGGTCACCGTCATCAACAAATGGGACCGGCCGGGTCGCGCCCCGCTGGAACTGCTCGACGAGATCGAGGAGCGGATCGGCCTCACGCCGACCCCGTTGTTCCTCCCGGTCGGGATCGCCGGCGATTTCCGCGGCCTGCTGCGCCGCGGGCCCGAGGGCGCCCCCGCCGAATACATCCATTTCACCCGTACCGCCGGCGGCGCCACGATCGCGCCCGAGGAGTCGCTGACCCCCGAGGCCGCCGAGGCCCGGGAGGGTGAGCCGTGGAGTACCGCCGCGGAGGAGAGCGAACTGCTCTCGGCCACC
Organism: Nocardia sp. NPDC002869; assembly: GCF_046764065.1. Taxonomy (NCBI): domain Bacteria; kingdom Bacillati; phylum Actinomycetota; class Actinomycetes; order Mycobacteriales; family Nocardiaceae; genus Nocardia; species Nocardia sp. NPDC002869. The sequence goes on along the minus strand of NZ_JBKOOL010000037.1, from coordinate 13,793 downwards.
GGCCAGGACCACGACCAGGAACTCTTCCTCGCCGGGCAGACCTCCCCGGTGATCTACGCCTCGGCCATGCTCAACTTCGGGGTCCGGCAGCTGCTCGAAACCCTGGTGGAGCTGGCGCCCGCCCCCGGCTCCCGGGCCGCGGTGGACGGCACCCCGCGGCAGCCCGCGGATCCGTTCAGCGCGGTGGTGTTCAAAGTGCAGGCCGGGATGGATACCGCCCACCGCGACCGGCTGGCGTTCATGCGGATCGTGTCCGGGGAGTTCGAACGCGGCATGGTCGTCACCCACGCCCAGACCGGTCGTCCGTTCGCGACCAAATACGCGCTCACCGTGTTCGGCCGGGAACGCGCCACCGTGGATACCGCCTACCCCGGTGACGTGGTGGGCCTGGTGAACGCGACCGCGCTGGCCCCCGGTCACACGCTGTTCGTGGACAAGAAGGTCGAGTTCCCGCCCATCCCGTCGTTCGCGCCGGAACATTTCGCCGCGCTGCGGGCGCAGAGCGCGGGCAAGTACAAGCAGTTCCGCAAGGCCATCGACCAGCTCGATTCCGAGGGAGTGGTGCAGATCCTGCGCAACGATTCGCGCGGTGACGCCTCTCCGGTCCTCGCGGCGGTCGGGCCCATGCAGTTCGAAGTGGTGACGGCGCGGATGCAGGGTGAGTTCGGTGTCGAGACCCAGCTCGACCACCTCGCCTATACGATCGCCCGGCGCACCGACGCCGAATCGGCGCCCGAACTCGACCGTCAGCGCGGGGTGGAGGTGTTCACCCGCAGCGACGGCGCGATCCTGGCCGTGTTCAGCGATAAATGGCGGTTGCAGTACATCCGGAAAGAGATGCCCGACCTCACGCTGGAACCGCTGGTCGCCGCCGCCGACTGACCGGACTCAACCGGCCGCCCGGCCCTCCGGGCCCGGGTACTCACGGCCGGTGTCGACCTCGCCGTTACCCGTCCGCGCCCCCGCCTCCGGGTGGTCGCGCGGGACACGCTCGACCGCTTCGACCCCGGTGGCCTGCTGGATCAGACCCCAGCGGTTGGCGGTCAGCCGCAGGCTGGGCAGATCTCCGAGGGAGAGCACCACCTCGTAGGTGCGTTCGTATCCGGTGTGCGCGATCCGCCAGCGGCCGTCGTCACAACGGACGTATTCGTCGTTGTAGAAGGCGGAACCGCGCATCAGCATATTGTTCTCCGGAATCAGCGCGGTATCGGACAGATACCAGACTCCGGTCGCCCGGTCCCCGTCGATATCGATCTCGGGGTGATCGCAATGATGTTCGGTGATGACGTGCGGCCCGAGCGTATTACGGAGAAATGTGAGAAATGCTTCCCGGGATTCGAACTGCAGGTATTCGCTGTAGGTGGCCGTGGCCTCCGGTATCAGCGTATCGGCGAGGTCGTCCCAGAGTTTGGTATCCAGGGTGCGCAGGTACCGGTATTTCAGGCGGTGTATCGCCAGCACGTCGTCGGTCGCCACAGCGGTCACCCCAGGTCCTTCACCGGGCCGCATCGGCCCCATCGTCAGCGGCGCATCGCCCTCGGGCTCGAGCCGCGGGGGCAGCGAGACATCGAGTCCGGCCCCCAATGCGGCCGCCAGCGCGGCGCCGGAGAAGGCCATGGTGTCGCTGCTCTGGCCCGGCCGCCGCGGAAAACCACCCGGGCGCGGCCCGGGATCGTTGCGCTCTTCGCCCTGGTCCATCTCTCCACCATCCCACCTGAAATGGACAATTTGGGAGGTAATTCAGATCTGTATCGGATTGCTATCCTGCGTCGGCGATATCACGGACCGCGGGCACAGATCACCGATTACGAAAGGAACCGGGTAGATCCGCCGGGGGACCTGTTCCACGGGCCGATATCAGGGCCGTTCGCCGTTGCCGATGGTGAAGCAGGTCCGGCAGAAATCCTCTCCGAACTCGGTCAGACGCAAACTTTTGCGGACGATTTTCGGTGCGCGGCCCGCTTTTTTCAGTGCCGCCTCCACGATCGGCTGGACCTCCAGCACCATATAGCGGCTCAGCACCACCGGATCCTCGGAATTATGGGTCAGGCCCAACCGGCTCAGGTTGATCAGGTACGAGCGCGCGCGATCCATGTACCGCACCCCGGCCTGCTCCGGTACCGAGGTCAACCCCCCGGCGATCAACTCCGATCCGATGCCCAGCGGACGGTTGGTGCGCACATCGACCGTCGGCTGCGGCCCGTTGAGGGCCATGTAGCGCAGGATGCGGGCCTCGTCGGGCGCCAGTTCGTCCAGGATCCGGTCATAGGCCGGATGCACCTCTTCGGTGAAGTACACATCCGCCGACCGGGCCAGCAGGGCGTCCCCGCGCCGGCGCAGTTCGGCGACGCTGGCCGAGCGCAGATAGGAACCGACCGCCACGGTCTGCTGGGGCGGGGTCTGCCCGGTGGGGACGTAGCTGACGATCTCGCGCACCGACCCCTCGGTGACGCCGAGGGCACTGCGCGCGATGGAGCGCAGCGCGTTACCGGTCCGCTCGGCGATCTCGGCCGAGGACTCCCCATCCAGGGCGGCCTGGGTGATCTCCCGCGTCATCTCGTAGGAGGTGTTGACCGCCCACTGGCCACCGCGCACCACACCGCCCGCCGCCAGACCGGCCGCCCGGAACACCCCGCGGATGAGACGGGCCTCGTTGCTGATCTGCCGCTGTTCGACATCGGCGCTGCGTTCCACACTCGACGGGGGCCGGCGTTCGACATCCGAGGCGGACGGGCGCGCACCGTTCGGCGACGCACCGCGTGCGATTCCCGGCGCCCGCACGGCCCCCGGGGACCCGCTGCGCTGCACGGCACGGGAACCGGTCCGGGGGATCTCCTGTCCGGGCCTGTCGTCTGCCACGTCTACTCCGATATCGCCAGAGGAACGAATCCGCTCACCGATTATTGCCCATTCGCCGCAATCACTCGCCGCCGGACCATGAATCCGGCTCTCGTCTGGGACACTGATGTGCCGGGCCCGAACGCGCTGCCGCCGGGACGTCCGCCGCGGCGCGGTGGTCGTTCGGCAGTGATGCTAATTTGAGGGTCCCGGTGAGGCGGCGATCACCGGAGCAGGAGGGTGTGTCGTGTTGGAAAGTGTATTCGGGGTGCACCCGACGATCCTCCTGGAACTGCTGACCATTCCTCTGTTCACCGGAGTCATCGGCTACGTCACCAACTGGACCGGTGTGCTGATGCTGTTCCGGCCGATCGCATTTCACGGTGTCCGATTACCCGGCCTGCGGTATCTGTACCCGTATCTGCCCAAACGGATCCAGATCCTGCCGCTGCTCAGCCATGACGGCCGCTTCGGCTGGCAGGGCATCGTCCCCTCGCGGGCCGACAAGATGGCCAGTATCGCGGTGGACAAAGGTCTTTCGAAACTGGGCAGTGTCACCGACTTCTACCGGGAACTGGAACCCGACGTCCTCGCCGAGCATCTGGCGGGGACGGCCGAGACCCAGATCCGCGATATCGTCGAGACGATCCTGCGCCGCGAACATCCGCAGCTCTGGTACAACCTGCCCACCCAGGTCCGGGAGGCAGTACACGAAAGAGTGCGCCGGCAACTGCCGGATATTCTGCGCGAACTCACCACCGAACTCGGCGCGAACATCGATCAGCTGCTCGATGTCAAACAGATGGTCATTCGTTATTTCCAGGCGCGGCCGCAACTGCTCAATCAGTTGTTCCAGGTGCTCGGCGCCAAGGAATTGCGATTCATGCAGAATTTCGGCCTCTACTCCGGCGCCCCGATGGGCGTGGTGCTGGTCGCGATTCTGCAGCTCACCGGCTGGCCCACGCTGGCGGTGCTGCCGATCGGCGGGGTGATCATCGGCTGGGTCGTCAACTGGGTCGGTCTGAACATGATCTTCGCGCCCGCCGAGCCGAAACGGTGGTGCCCGTGGCGGCAGGGCCTGCTGATCAAACGCCAGGACGAGATCACGACCGGATACGCGGAACTGGTCTCGACCCAGGTGATGACGGTGGCCAATATAGGCGACGAACTGCTGAACGGCCCCAAATCCGACCGCACCCTGCAGATGCTGGAGGACACCCTGAGACCCGCCACCGACCGGGCGCTGGGACCGGCCCGCGGGGCGGTGAAACTGGTCCTCGGCAGCCGTGACTACCGCACGCTGACCGAGACCCTGACCACCGAGGCGATGGCCATCGCGCCGCTCGCCTTCGCCGACGAGGACTTCAACGTGCGCCAGGGCAAACAGATCGGCGCCTATATCTCCAAGCAGATGTCCGAACTGTCGCCCAACGATTTCGTCGATATGCTGCGGGCGGCGATCAAACAGGACGAGTGGTTGCTGTTCGTACACGGCGGCGTGCTGGGCCTGTTCGCCGGATACGCGCATATCCTGGTCTTCGGAACGGGGGTGGCGACGACATGGCTGTGAAACGGGAAACGCGCGACAGCGGCGAGCCCGAGCGGCGCGACGGTAGCGGTCGGGCCGGCGAGAGCGGGCGGCCCGGTGGCCCGGCCGCGACCGTCCGGGCGGTGAGCGGGGTCGCGCGGGTCGCGGCCTCCGCGGTTTCGGGCACCACCCGGTGGGGTGTGCACACCGCTCTCGATATCACCGAGACGGTGGTGCGGGGCAGTATGGCCGGGCTTCCCCCGGCCGAGATCCGCACCGAAGCGGTCGCGCAGGCCCAGGAGGCGCTACGCCGGGCGCTGGGTGTCGCGGCGGCGGAACCGTCGGCTCTGGACAACCCGACGGAACGGTCACTGCGTGCACAGGGAGCCGCGCTGTTGCGCCTGGCCGCCAGCCCCCGGGCCGCCGACGAAGGCCATCCGGCCTTTGCCCGCATTCTGGCCGAACTCACCTCCGACGAGGCCCGCATCCTGCGCCTGCTAAGCCTCGACGGGCCGCAACCGGCCGTGACCGTCCGCGGCGGCCGCCGTACCCGGCGCGCTACCCGCAAGGCGGAACAGGCGTCGGGTACGGCCGAGATCGGGGTCAGCATGATCGGCGAGCACGCCGGGCTGCGCCATCCCGGCCGGGTCCAGCGTTACCTGGCCAATCTGCGCCGGATCGGGCTCATCGAGTTGCTGCCCGAACCGGTGGGCACACCCGAGCGCTACCAATTGCTGGAGGCCCAGGCTCCCGCGATCGAACTGCTGAAACAGGCCGGTGGCCGCGGCAAACTCCAGCACCGTGGCATCGCGCTCACCTCGTTCGGCGGCGAGTTCGTCCAGGCGAGCCTCCCGATCACCGGGGAGAGCGGCCCGGCGGCCGAGAACCACTGAACCCCGGGCCGCTCAGACCTGGTCGGCGAGTTCCATCCAGCGCTCTTCGGCCGTTTCCTTCTGGGCCTGGACGTCCTCGAGTTCGGCGCCCAATGTCACCAATTTGCCGGGTTCGGTGGCGGCCTCGGCAAGCGCCGCGTGCAGGGTCTTCTCCCGCTCGCCCAGTTTGTCGATGGCCCGTTCCAGCCGGGTCAGTTCCTTACGGGCCGCACGGTAGGCCGCGGAATCGGTCTGCGCCGCCACCGGCTGCGCAGCGGACTGCGCCGTCGCCCGGGAGGAACCGGAACCGCCCGCCGCGAGTTCGGCGCGGCGGCGCAGGTACTGAGTGATCCCACCGGGCAGGTTGGTGAGCGCGCCGTCACCGAACAGCGCCCAGGTGCTGTCACAGATCCGCTCGACCAGATAGCGGTCGTGGCTGATCACCACCAGGGTTCCGGCCCAGTTGTCCAGTAGATCCTCGAGCTGCTGCAGGGTGTCGATATCGAGGTCGTTGGTCGGTTCGTCCAGCAACAGCACATTGGGTTCGGACATGAGAATGCGCGTGAGTTGCAGGCGGCGCCGCTCGCCACCGGACAGATCGCGCACCGGGGTGCGTTGGCGGGCCGGGGTGAAACCGAGCCGTTCGGCGAGTTGCCCGGCCGAGAGCTCCAGCGCTTTACCGCTTTCCCCGAGCGTGATGCGCATGGCGATCTCCTGCACCGCCTCGAGCACCCGCATATCGGTGGGCAGATCGTCGAGTTCCTGGCGCAACCAGCCGATCCGGACGGTCTGGCCCTGGATCCGTTTCCCGGACACCGGGTCGATATCACCGGCGAGCGCGCGCAACAGCGTGGTCTTGCCCGATCCGTTCACCCCGACCAGACCGACCCGTTCGCCGGGGGCGAGCCGCCAGGTGAGATCGCGCACCAGTTCCCGGCCGTCCGGGGTGGCGAGGGTGGCGTCCTCGAGCTCGACCACCACCCGGCCCAGGCGCTTCTTGGCGAACGCGGCGAGGGAGACCGAATCGCGCGGCGGCGGCACATCGGCGATCAACGCCTCGGCGGCCTCCACCCGATAACGCGGTTTAGAAGTACGAGCCTGCGGCCCACGCCGCAACCAGGCCAGTTCCTTGCGGGCGAGGTTGCGGCGGCGGGCCTCGGTCGCGTCGGCCTGCCGGGCGCGTTCGGCCCGCGCGAAGATCCAGTCGCCGTAGCCGCCCTCGTAGGTTTCGACCCGGCCGCCCACCACCTCCCAGGTACGGGTGGCGACCGTGTCCAGGAACCAGCGGTCGTGGGTGACGACGACGAGCGCGCTACGCCGGGCCAGCAGGTGCCCGGCCAGCCATTCCACCCCTTCGACGTCGAGATGGTTGGTCGGTTCGTCGAGGACCAGCAGATCCAGTTCCCGCACCAGCGCGGCCGCCAGCGCGACCCGGCGGCGTTCGCCACCGGACAGGTTGGTGACCGACGTTTCCAGGCCGAGATCCGCGATACCGATACCGTCCAGCACCGACCGGATCCGGGGATCCGCGGCCCATTCGTGTTCGGCGATATCGCCGGTGGGCGCGTCGTCGGCCAGTCCGGCCAGCACCACCTCACCGACGGTGGCGCCCTCGGGCAGGACACCCCGCTGCGTGACCACCGCCAGGCGCAGCCCGCCGAGCCGGCTCACCCGGCCGCGGTCGGGCTCCTCGATACCGGTCAGCACCTCCAGCAGCGTGGTCTTCCCGCCGCCGTTGAGGCCCACCACCCCGATCCGGTCACCGGCGTGCACACCGAGCGATACACCGTCGAGCAGCGGTGTGATCCCGAAACTCTTGCTGACCTGTTCGAGGTTGATCAGGTTGGACATGGATCCTTCCGCCTCCGGCTGCCGGCCACGCCTCTACGGGGCCCCGATCAGCCTAATAGGCACCGCTGGGCGCAGCCCACCCGCGGCCCACGCACAACCGCAGCAAACGCGGAGGTGCGCCCTTACGCCTGTCGAGCCGCCCCGAGGGTGCGCGGCAGCGGTCCGGGGCCCGGCGATCAGGCGCGGCGCGGGCCCGGTCCGGGTTCGGGCGCCGGCGGGTGCGATTCGTCGTGACCGATCACCCGTGCGCCGGGTACCGGGCCGGTGGCGGTGCGCACACTGCGGGCCACTCCCGCGCCGGACAGTTCCGCCGCGACCGCCACCGCCGATTCCGCCGATTCACACAGGAACGCGCAGGTCGGGCCGGAGCCGGAGACCAGTCCGGCCAGGGCGCCGACCTCCACGCCCGCCCGCAGTGTGCGGCGCAGTTCGGGGCGCAGCGAGACCGCCGCGGCCTGCAGATCGTTGCCGAGCAGTGGCGCGAGCTGGTGTGCGTCACCGGAGGCCAGCGCCTGCATGATCTTCTGGGGTTCGCCGAGCCGGGGCGGTGCGCCCTGGACCCGCAGCCGGTCGAGTTCGGTGAACACTTCCGGGGTGGACAGCCCGCCCTTGGCCAGCGCCAGCACCCAGTGGAAGGCATTACGGGACAGCACCGGAAGCAGGCGTTCCCCGCGCCCGGTGCCCAGTGCGGTACCACCGTGCAGGGCGAAGGGCACATCGCTGCCCAGTTCGGCGGCCACCGCGGCGAGCTCGTCCCGGTTCATCCCCAGTTCCCACAGCTCGTTCAGGCCGACCAGCGCGGCGGCCGCGTCGGCGCTGCCGCCGGCCATACCGCCGGCGACCGGGATGCCTTTGTCGATGGCGATCTCCACCAGGGGCGCGCGGCCGGCCACCTGGGCGAGCCGGACCGCCGCCTTCCACACCAGATTCGTCCGGTCGGTGGGCACTTCGGCGGCGCCCTCGCCGGTGACCCGCAGGGTGAGCGAGTTGGCGGGAGTGATCTCCAGGTCGTCGGCGAGCGACAGGGCCTGGAACACGGTGGTGAGCTCGTGGTAGCCGTCGGCGCGCAGGTCACCTACTCCCAGATGGAGGTTCACCTTCGAAGGGGCCCGCACGGTGACGGGACTGGGCACAACGGACAGCACGGTGACCCAGCCTAATAGGCACAGTTGGGCGGAGCCCATACACAGTGCGCGCACGGCCGCAGCGAAGGCGGAGGTACGTCTGATGGGCGCGGCTGGGCGAAGCCCGACGACGGCCCGCGCACGGCCGCGGTATCGGCGAAAGTACGCCCGATGTCCCTCCGGTCCGGGGTATCGCGTAAGCGGTTCTCAGCACCGAGGATCCCGTTCGGGGCGGGTGGATGAACGGGCCCGGTCGGTGCGGTGCAACCCATATTGCCGCCACTACCCCGGGGGGGTATATTCGACGGCGGGATGTCCCGAACGGGAACGAACACGAAGGAGATGTCATGGCCACGACCAGTACCTACACCGTCACCGGTATGACCTGCGGGCATTGCGTCCAGTCGGTACAGACCGAGATCGGCAAGATCGACGGTGTCACCGGCGTCGACGTGGACCTCGCGTCCGGCCGGGTCGTCGTCGAGGGCAGCGCTCCCATCGCCGAGGCCGATATCGCCGCGGCGGTGGACGAAGCCGGTTACGAGATCGCCAGGTAATCGGGCGACCGAGGTCGATCCGAACGGATCAGGACTGCGCGGCGAGGCGGACGAACGCCGCGGTGTCCAAGGTTTCCCCGCGGGCTGTCGGTGCGATCCCGGCGGCGAGCAGCCGCCGCTCGGCTTCCGCGGGGCCACCCGCCCACCCCGCCAGCGCGGCGCGCAGCGTTTTGCGGCGCTGCGCGAACGCCAGATCTACCACCTCGAAAACCCGGCGCCGGTGCGCCTCGTCGACCGGCCAGGGCGATTCGGTGAACCGATCGATACGCACCAGACCCGATTCGACCTGCGGCACCGGCCAGAACACCTGACGGCCCACCGCGCCCGCTTTACGCACGGTCCCGTAGAACCCCGCCTTCACACTGGGCACCCCGTAGATCCGGCCGCCCGGTTTCGCGGCGAGCCGGTCGGCCACCTCGGCCTGCACCATCACCAGCGTGGTGGTGATACTCGGGAACTCCGCGAGCAGATGCAGCAGCACCGGCACGGCCACGTTGTAGGGGAGATTCGCGACCAGCGCGGTCGGCGCCGCCGCCAGCGCCGCCGACCCGATCCGCAGGGCGTCACCCGGGATCACCGTCAGCCGCTCGGCCAGCGTGGCCGCCCGCTCCCGCACCGTCGCGGGCAGTTGCCCGGCCAGCACCGGATCGATCTCCACCGCGAGGACGGTATCCACCACATCCAGTAGCGCCAAGGTCAGGGAACCGAGGCCGGGTCCGACCTCCAGTACGGTGTCCGCCCGCCCGACACCGGCCGCGGTCACGATGCGCCGGACGGTGTTGCCGTCGTGCACGAAGTTCTGGCCGAGCTGTTTGGTCGGGCGCACGCCCAGCCGCTCCGCCAGTTCGCGCACCTGCGCGGGACCCAGCAGTTCGGCCTGACCACGCACCATCATCTCGGCATCGGACACCGGGAGAACCTACCAACCCGAGTCCGGCCGCCGTCGCGGGCGGGAAGCTCAGGCCGCGCCGAGAACCGGCGAGTACGACACGCCCACCGGAGCGGAATGCGCCCGTTCGGCACCGGAGTCGTGGGTGGCGATGGCCGCACCGGCGCCGGCGATCAAGGTCAGCAACACAGCGGCGATGACCAGATACAGCAGGGGCGAGCGTGAGGAGTTGATCCTCGCAAAGGATGACACGGTCACGAGACGATAACGAAGCCGGTGGCCCGCGACAACCGCCGCGAACCGACCCACAGATTCTTCACATCCACGGCGGGCCCCCCACCCCAGGTAGACGAAATCCCAGCAGGTTGATTTGTGATTCGGATCACTCGAGATCAACGGGGCTCAGCCGCGGCCGAATCGATAGATCCGGCGCGCGTTCGCCGTGCTGATCTCGGCCAGTTCACCCGGATCCTGGCCACGGACCTCGGCCACCGCGCGCACGGTGTACGGCAGGCAGTACGGCTCGTTGGGCGCGCCCCGATACGGATGCGGGGTCAGATACGGCGCGTCGGTCTCGAACAGCAACTGCTCGTCGGGCACCACCCGCACCGCCTCCCGCAATTCGTGCGCGTTCTTGAAACTCGCCGTCCCCGAGAAACTCAGGACATAGCCCTCGGCCACACACGACACCGCCATATTCGCGTCCGAGGAGAAACAGTGGAAGATCACCGTCTCCGGCGCGCCCTCGTCGAGCAGCACGCTCAACAGGTCGTGATCGGCTTCCCGGTTGTGGATCATCAGCGGTTTGCCGAGGCGCTTCGCCAGATCGATATGCCAGCGGAAACCCTCGATCTGGGTCTCGACATCCGCGCACCCCTCCAGCTTGCCCGGCCAGTAGTAATCCAGCCCGGTCTCACCGACCGCCACCACCCGCGGATCGGCGGCCAGCTTCTCCAGCTCGGTCCGCGCCGCGTCGTCGAGCGCATTCGCCCGGGTCGGGTGCAATGCCACCGCGGCGTACACCCGGTCGTCCCAGTTCGCGGCGCGGACCGCCCAGCGAGCGGCGTCCAGATCGTCGGCGACGGTCACCACCCGGCCGACACCCACCGCCGCCGCCCGGTCCACCATCTCCGCCACCGACGCCGCGTCGGTGGCGCCGCAGGCGTCCAGATGGGTATGCGCGTCGACCAAGGGCGTCAGCGGCTCCGGCAACGGCGGCGCGGGACGCTTCGCGCTCATCGGTCCGCGACCCGTCGCCGAAGCGGGCGCATACGCAGGACGGGGCCCACCGCGCGGGCGGGGCGGGATTCACGCACACGATCGAGAAGAGGCACGGGCACCACACTAGAGACCCCCGTCCGGCCGCACAGAGGGCAGCGCGCCCCGCGGTACCGGCAGCGCGAGGGCGTTCACTGCCACATCGATCTCGGCCCGCGGAGCCCTGCAAGTACCCTCTGAGGGCATGAACACGCAGTCGAGTCGGCTTCACTGCGGTCCGCATGATGGAATCGACACACCATGAGCGCAGTCGATCGTCCCGCCTTCTACCTCACCACGGCCATCGCGTACCCCAACGGTGCGCCGCATATCGGGCACGCCTACGAGTACATCTCCTCGGACGCGCTCGCCCGGTTCAAGCGGCTCGACGGGTACGACGTGTTCTTCATGACCGGAACCGACGAGCACGGTCAGAAGATGCAGCAGACCGCCGCCGCCGAGAACATTCCGGTGGAGGAGCTGGCCGCCCGTAACTCCGATGTATTCGAGTCGATGGACAAGACCCTCGACGTCTCCTACGACCGGTTCATCCGCACCACCGACGCCGACCACCAGCTCGCCAGCGCCGCCATCTGGCAGCGGATGCTGGACAACGGCGATATCTACCTCGACAACTATTCGGGCTGGTACTCGGTGCGCGACGAGGCGTTCTACACCGAGGAGGAGACCACGCTGCTCGACGACGGCAGCCGTATCTCCACCGATACGAAAACCCCGGTCACCTGGACCGAGGAATCCAACTTCTTCTTCCGGCTCTCGGCCTATCAGGACAAACTGCTCGCCCTCTACGACGAACATCCCGAGTTCATCGCCCCGGCCACCCGGCGCAACGAGATCGTGAGCTACGTGAAGGCCGGTCTCAAGGACCTGTCGATCTCCCGCACCACCTTCGACTGGGGCATACCGGTCCCCGGCCACCCCGACCACGTGATGTACGTCTGGGTGGACGCGCTCACCAACTACCTCACCGGCGCCGGATTCCCCGACACCGAGTCCGCCGCGTTCCGTAAGTACTGGCCCGCCGATGTGCACATCATCGGCAAGGACATCACCCGCTTCCACACCGTGTACTGGCCGGCGTTCCTGATGTCGGCGGGGATCGAACTGCCGCGCCGGGTCTTCGTGCACGGCTTCCTGTACAACAAGGGCGAGAAGATGTCGAAGTCGGTCGGCAATGTGGTCGACCCGCTGGATCTCGTCGACACCTACGGGCTGGACGCGGTGCGCTTCTTCCTGCTGCGCGAGATCTCCTACGGCCAGGACGGCAGCTACAGCCACGAGGCCATCGTCTCCCGGATCAATGCCGACCTCGCCAACGAATTCGGCAACCTGGTGCAGCGCAGCCTGACCATGGTCGCCAAGAACTGCGGCGCGGCCGTCCCCACTCCGGGCGAGTTCACCGCCGAGGACCGGGCGTTGCTCGACCGCGCGAACGGACTACTGGAACGCTGCCGGGCCGAATTCGACGTGCAGCAGATGCATCTGGCGCTGGAGCAGATCTGGCTGACCCTCGGCGAGACCAACCGGTACTTCAGCGCCCAGGCGCCGTGGGCGCTGCGCAAATCGGGTACCGAGGAAGATCTCGCCCGGATGGCGACGGTCCTCTACGTCACTCTCGAGGTGGTCCGAATCGTGGCGATCCTGGTCCAGCCGGTCCTGCCCGGCTCGGCCGCGCGGATCCTGGACCTGCTCGCCCAGCAGGACCGCGATTTCGCCGCGCTCGCCACCCCGCTGGTGTCCGGTGTCGCGCTCCCGGCTCCCGCGCCGGTGTTCCCGCGCTATGTGGAGCCGAAAACCGAGGACTGATCCGGCGCCGGATCAGTCCACCGCGGCGCGGCGGGCGGCCAGCACGGCATCGTAGAGTTCCCGCCGGGAAACCCCGGCGACCTCGGCGATCTCCGCGCTCGCGTCCTTGAGACGCAACCCCGCCGCGGCGCGCTCCTCCACCTGCGCCACCAGATCCTGTGGATCGACCACGGTGCCCACGGCGCCCGCGAGCACCACGGTGATCTCACCGCGCGCCCCGTCCACCGCCCAGTCGGCGAGTTCGGCCAGCGTGCCGCGCACGACCTCCTCGTAGGTCTTGGTGAGCTCCCGGCACACCGCGGCCCGGCGGTCGCCGCCCAGCACCTCCACCGCGTCGGCCAGGCAATCCGCCAATCGGTGCGGCGCCTCGAAGAAGACACACGCCCGTTTCTCCCCCACCAGCGTGCCCAGCCACTCCTTGCGCCGGCCCGGCTTCCGGGGTGCGAAACCGTCGAAACAGAACCGGTCCACCGGCAACGCCGACAGCGCCAGCGCCGTCGTCACCGCCGAGGGCCCGGGCAGGCAGGTCACCGGCAGGCCGCGTTCGGCACAGGCCGCCACCAGCCGGTAGCCGGGGTCGCTCACCGACGGCATACCGGCATCGGTCACCAGGAGCACGGTGCGGCCGTCCGCGATCTCGGTCAGCAGCGCCGGAATCCGCGCCTCCTCGACGTGATCGTAGAAACTGACCACCCGCCCCCGGATCTCCACCCCGAGCGCGTCCGCCAGCGACCGCGTCCGCCGGGTATCCTCCGCGGCCACGATATCGGCGCTGCCGAGCGCCTCCCGCAGCCGCAGCGACGCATCCCCGATCGCACCCAGCGGTGTCGCCGCCAAGATCAGCCCACCCGTGGTCACCACGCTCCTGCCCGGCCCGGCCGGTCCGAACCTGTCGATGTCGGCAGCCTAGCTGTGTTTTTGGCGCGCTGGCGCGCGGGGTTGAGGCCCCCTCGGTCTCGCCGTTTCGGCCTCGAGACTCGCGGCCGAGGCGCCAGCCAGAACAGGCCCGAAACGCCGGGCGGGGCCCCAACAACGGAGGGGTTGTGGGGA
>NZ_JBKOOL010000036.1:0-39323 GCF_046764065.1 Nocardia sp. NPDC002869 | reverse complement strand
GCCGGCTCCGGCGACGCCCGGGCCGTCCAGTAGGTCGAGCACCCCCGCCCAGTCCCGCGCCAGCGGCTGGAACCGGAGCCGATCTGCTTCGGGCGCCCCGAGCAGCTCACCGATCACCGTGACCGGCAAGGGGAACGCGAAAGCATCGATGAAATCCACCGGGTCCGGCCCGGCCAGGTCGCCGAGCAGCCGGTCGACGGTGCGGGCGATCGCCCGGCGCAACCCGGCCACTCGCCGCGCGGTGAAAGCGCCCGAGACCAGCCTGCGCAGCCGGGTGTGATCGGGTGGATTGCGCACCAGCATGCTGGTGAACATCAGGCGCAGGCCCGGATGTTCGCGCCAGTCGGCGAACCCGGCGGCGGCGAGTCCGTGTTCCGGTCGCTTCAGCAGCCGATGGTCGCGCGCCAGGGTGGCGGCGAGCCGGTAACCGCCGACCACGAGCGTCCCGTCCGGAGTGTGAGCGGCGGGACCGAGTTCGCGGAGCTCCCGGTACAGCGGATAGGGGTCGGCCTGCCCGAACGGTGTGGTGAGCGCGGACATCAGTGTGCCTACTGTGTGCGCAATCTTCGTCGTCATGGTCACCCCCGGTGCGTGGTGTCTCGGAGCGTCCACGACGAGCCTATCCCCGCCCGCATTCCCCACACTCCGCTTACGGCCGAAACCGCCACGGGCTCAATCGCATACGGCACCGTTCGAGGCCGAACCCACCAGTCGTGAATACTTGGCGAGCACCCCGCGGGTGTAGCGGGGCGGCAGCGGCGCCCAGCCTTCGCCGCGGCCGGTGAGCGTCGCCGGATCCACGAGCAGGTCCAGGGCGCCCACGCCGACGTCGAGCCGGATACGGTCACCGTCGCGGACGAATGCGATCGGGCCACCGTCGACCGCCTCCGGGGCCACATGGCCGACACACAGACCGGTCGTACCGCCGGAGAACCGTCCGTCGGTCAGCAGCAGGACATCCTTGCCGAGTCCGGCGCCTTTGATCGCCGCCGTGATGGCCAGCATCTCCCGCATCCCGGGGCCGCCCTTGGGCCCCTCGTAGCGGATGACCACCACATCGCCGGCCGAGATGGTCCCGTCTTCCAGGGCGTCCATCGCGGCCCGCTCCCGGTCGAAAACCCGTGCGGTGCCCTCGAAGACATCGGATTCGAAACCGGCCGATTTGACCACGGCGCCGCCGGGCGCGAGCGAACCGCGCAGGATGGTGATACCGCCGGTCGGGTGGATGGGCGCCGACAGCGCGCGCACCACTGTGCCGTCCGGATCGGGCGGCGCGATATCGGCCAGGTTCTCGGCCACCGTCCGGCCCGTGACGGTGAGGCAGTCACCGTGCAGAAGTCCGGCGTCCAGTAGTGCTTTCATCAGCACGGGTACACCGCCCACCCGGTCGATATCGGTCATCACATGCCGGCCGAACGGTTTCACATCGGCCAGATGCGGGACGCGCCGGCCGACCCGGGCGAAATCGTCGAGGCTCAGCGCCACGCCGGCCTCGTGCGCGATCGCGAGCAGATGGAGTACGGCGTTGGTGGATCCGCCGAACGCCATCACCACCGCGATGGCGTTCTCGAACGCCTCATGGGTCAGGATGTCGGACGTGGTGATCCCGCGCCGGATCAGTTCGATCACGGCCTGCCCGCTGCGCCGGGCATAGCCGTCGCGCCGGCGGTCGGTGGCCGGCGGCGCCGCGCTGCCGGGCAGCGACATTCCCAGCGCTTCGGCCGCGCTGGCCATCGTATTCGCCGTGTACATGCCACCGCAGGCGCCCTCACCGGGGCAGATGGCCCGCTCGATCGCATCCACATCGGCCCGGCTCATGAGGCCGCGCGAACAGGCGCCCACCGCCTCGAAGGCGTCGATGATGGTCACCTCGCGTTCGCTGCCGTCGGACAGTTTCGCGATACCGGGCAGGATGGAACCGGCATAGAGGAATACGCTGGCCAGGTTCAGCCGGGCCGCGGCCATGAGCATGCCGGGCAGCGATTTGTCGCAGCCCGCGAGCAGCACCGACCCGTCGAGCCGTTCGGCCTGCATCACGGTTTCCACACTGTCGGCGATCACCTCGCGCGAGACCAGGGAGAAGTGCATTCCCTCGTGTCCCATCGAGATACCGTCGGAGACCGAGATGGTGCCGAACTGCATCGGGAAACCACCGGCGGCGAATACGCCGTCCTTACATCCGCCGGCGAGCCGGTCGAGCGACAGATTGCACGGCGTGATCTCGTTCCACGAGGAGGCCACGCCGATCTGGGCCTTACCCCAGTCGTCGTCGCCCATACCGACCGCGCGCAGCATGCCGCGGGCCGCGGTCTTCTCCAGCCCGTCGGTGACATCGCGGCTGCGCGGTTTCATATCGGGAGTATTCGGTTCGGAAGCCACGGGGCCATCATCCTCCTCCGGACCCGGAACACCGCCGGACCACGCCCGGCGACCGCACCTCTTACCCGCGTAGGCGAGGTGGCGGCACACCGCCGCACCCGGGCTCACCCACGATGAGGGTGGAACCGCACGGCGAGACCCCGTGCCCGACCCGCCCGCCTCACCGCTCGCCGGGGTCCGGCGCAGTGGTCAGTAGGCGCTGATCACGGAACCGGGCGACGATCCGCGCTACCAGGCTCTGCGCAACGGTGGTCCGGATTCCGGCGAACTGGGGTGGCGGCCGGGACGGCCCGCGCAGCCGCGACGGCTTCTGGTACGACCGGACGGGCCAGGACGCGGAGGACCGGCCGACGGTGGTCATCCGCTACGGCGGCGTCGGACGCCGGATGTTGCGCTCGGCGTGTACCGCGGCCGCCGCGTTCGCCCACGGTCACCCCTACGACACGGTGGTGGACACCACCACCACCGGGACCCCCGCCGAACTGGCCCGGGCCGTGTTGCGCCGGGAGCGGACCGTGCTCGGGTGACACCTAACCCCGAGTCGCCGGGGGGCCGCCGGCAGCGAGGACCGGGGTGAGGAGATCCGCTATCTCGCGCGCGTGCTCGTCGAGGTAGAAATGACCGCCCGGGAACAGCCGGACCGCGAAGTCACCGCTCGTGTGATCACGCCATCGCGCCAGTTGCTCCGGGGTCGTGGTCGGATCGGAGCGTCCGAGCAGGGCGACGATATCGCAGCGCAGCCGCTCGCCTTCCTGGTACCGGTACGTTTCGACCGCTCGGTAGTCGTTGCGCACCGCGGGCAGCACCATTTCGGCGAGTGCGGCTTCGTCGCGCAGAATCGTGACCGTGGCCGGGTCGTTCGCGAGTCGCTCGAGCTCGCCGATCAGGTCGGCGTCGGCTCCGCGGTGCAGCGTGCTCCGATCGGCGAATGCCGGATCCGGGCGCCCGGAGACGAACAGCGCGGCAACCGGCCGCCCGCGCGCCTCGAGCCGCCGAGCCGTTTCGAACGCGACAGTGGCCCCCATGCTGTGGCCGAACAGCACCGGACTTCCGGGAACCCGGGAATCGGTGGCCGCGACGATATGGTCGGCGAGATCGGTGATCGAGGACACGAACTCCTCACCGATCCGGTTCTGGCGTCCCGGATACTGCACCGCGTAAACCGATGGGCCGGGCCCGAAGCTCGCTGCGAGGCCCCGGTAGCTCGTGGCCGAACCGCCGCCGGGCGGGAAGCAGACCAATGCCGGATATCCGGCGCGGCCCGGCTTCAGTTCGCGCAGCCAGAGCTCCTGCTCGCCACCGTTCGGCACTGATATCTTCCTCCCGCTCGCCACCGACACCCGCGGACCTCATCGATCCGGTCCGGTATCGAGCGTCCCACAGAGGTAGAGAAAACGAGCACAGGCGGCGCGCGGGAGCCGCGGCGAGGCGGGAGCCCGCTACGTCCGGCCCCGGCGGCAGCGGTCCGGCCTACTTCGGCTCGATGAGCTGGATCTCCAGTTCGACCTCGACCACGTCGCTCAGCATCCCGGGCAACGGTCCCCCGACACCGAACTCCGTGCGCTTGATGGTGCCGGTCGCGGAGAAACCGGCATGCCGTTCACGGCCAGGACCGAAGTCGCCGACATCGCACGGGTGTAAGGCGGGGATCGAATTCGGTGGTGGCCACTGTAAGACCGCGACAGACGAGGCCGACGGCGGAAGAGACGATTCCAGTTCCTTCCACCATCAATCTATAGCGCACCCGGGGCCTTGCGGCAAGGCCCGGGTGATGCCGCAGAATCGTCCGGTCGGAAGCCGGGGAGCTCACCCGGCCGCCGCGACAATGCAGCGATCGTCGAACGAAGTGAGGGCATATGGCGGACCGGGGATACGAAGACGAGCTGCAATCCGAACGGGCCTACGTGGACGAGCTCTACGCCCGGCTCGATGCCGAACGCGCCCGGGCGACGGGGAGATACCACGCGGCCCTGCGGGGGAACGGCACCACGCTGCTGGAACGTGATGCCGAGGTCCGGGCGCTGGCCAGAGAGGTGAAGCGACTGGACGTGGCGGACAACACATTGTGTTTCGGCCGGTTGGACTCGGTGGCGGGCGAGACCTCCTATATCGGGCGGATCGGCCTGTACGACGAAGCGAACGAGTACGAACCCCTGCTGCTGGATTGGCGGGCGCCGGCCGCGCGCCCGTTCTACGTCGCGACCGCCGCCAGCCCGGAGAACATGCGGCGGCGCCGCCAGTTCCATTCCCGCGGGCGCCGGCTGGTCGAGTTCACCGACGAGGTGCTGGGGCGCCCCGGGGGCGACGCGCGCGGGGATGCCGCCCTGCTCGCGGCGGTCGCCGCGCCGCGTGGCGAAGGGATGCGCGATATCGTCGCCACCATCCAGGCCGAACAGGACGAGATCATCCGGCTGGACCATCCCGGTGTGCTGGTGATCGAGGGCGGTCCCGGTACCGGGAAAACCGTGGTCGCGCTGCACCGTGTCGCGTATCTCCTCTATACCCGGCGGGAGCAGATCCAGCGCCACGGTGTGCTGGTCGTCGGACCCAATCCGGCCTTCCTGAACCACATAGGCCGGGTGCTGCCCTCGCTCGGCGAATCCGATGTGGTCTTCATGACCACCGGTGACTTCGTGCCGGGCCTGCGGGTCACGGCCGAAGACGCGCCGGAGGCGGCGCGGGTCAAGGGGTCGCTGCGGATGCTGGACGTACTCGCCGCGGCGATCGCGGATCGGCAGCGGCTACCGGAACAACCGCTGCCCATCGAACTGGCGGATGTGACCGTGCGCATCGATGCCGGAACCGCCGAATGGGCCCGGGAGGAGGCGCGGGCGAGCGAACTACCGCACAACGAGGCCCGGGCGGTGTTCCGCGAGATCGTCACGTATGTGCTCACCGAACGGGCGATCGGCCGGATCGGCCGGGGATGGTTGACCCGCGACGACAACGCGGCATGGGAAGACATGCGTAAGGATCTGATCGCCGAACTCGCGGACAACTCCGCGTTCACCGGGGCGCTGGACCTGCTCTGGCCGGTCCTCACCCCGCAGGACCTGCTGGCGTCGCTGTACTCGTCCCCCGATCGGTTGCGCGCGGCGGGCGCCGACCCGGCCCTGTTCCGCGCCGCGGGCGCGGCCTGGACCGTCTCGGACGTGCCGCTGCTCGACGAGCTGGCCGACCTGCTGGGCGGAGGCGATCCGGACGAGCGAGCCGCCGACCGGACACGCCGGGCCGAGGCGGAATACGCCGCGGGAGTACTGGACATCATGATCGACCGCACCGACATGATGGACGACGAGGACCACCTGTTCGCGCAGGACCTCCTCTACGCCGAGGACCTGGCGGATCGATTCCTCGAACGCGATACCCGCGAACTCGTCGAACGCGCCGCGGCCGACCGGAACTGGACCTACCGGCACGTGGTGGTCGACGAGGCCCAGGAACTGTCCGAGATGGATTGGCGGGTGCTGATGCGACGCTGCCCGGGCCGGTCCTTCACCATCGTCGGCGATCTCGCGCAACGCCGGTCGGCGGCGGGTGCGCGGTCGTGGGACGCGGTATTGCGGCCGTATGTACCGGGCCGGTGGGTGTACCGGTCGCTGACGGTGAACTACCGCACCCCCGCGGAGATCATGACCGTCGCCGCCGCGGTGCTGGCCGAGTTCGCGCCCGGGATCGAGCCACCGGAGTCGGTGCGCGCCTGCGGTGTCCGGCCGTGGTCCAGGCAGGTGACCGCGGACGAATTGCCGGACGCCGTGGCCGAGTTCATCGAAGCGGAAACGGGCCGCGAGGGCACCAGCGTGGTGATCGGCCCGTCGGATGTGCCGGGCGCGGTCGCGGCGTCGGAGACCAAGGGCCTCGAGTTCGACGCCGTCCTGATCGTGGAGCCGGAACGGATTCTCGCCGACGGTCCGCGCGGCGCGGCCGAGCTCTACGTGGCCCTCACCCGGGCCACCCAGCGGCTCGGTGTCCTGCACCGGCAGCCGCTGCCGGCGGCACTGCACGGGCTCACCGACACCGGGACACCGATCCCGGCCGGGGGACGGCCGAACGGGCGGTGACCGCCGGGCGGGCCCGGGCACCGGCGAGCCGGTCGAGCGCGCGGTGGCGCAGCGCGCGGATCTGTGGTTCCAGGGCCGGGACCGGGCCACACGCCGATCGACCACGACTCCCCCGTCCCGCCCGCGATCTATGCTCGTTCCACCCCTCGGCCTGTATCTTCTCCGAGATGCAGGCAGTCCGCACCCGGGGCACAGGACCGCCGGCACACCGAGTAAACGAGGGCCGTGCCGGACTTCTCGACGTTCCGGGCAACAACAGGACCACCTCATGTACAGGAGGTTTCGGTATGAGCGAGTCCATCGCAGGAGTGGTGGTACCCGACAGCCGGATGGTGGCCGAGGCCACCGATCTGGTGCGCGACAGCGCCTCGCCGCTACTGTTCCACCACTCCCGGCGGGTGTACCTGTTCGGGATGCTGTGGGGCCGGCGCCGCGGCCTGGATCCCGACCCCGAACTGCTCTACGTCGGCGCGCTCTTCCACGATCTGGGGTGGACCGACGCCTACCGCACCACCCATCAGCGATTCGAAGTCGACGGCGCCGACGAAGCGCGCCGTTTCCTCACCGCCCACGGCGTGGGCACCGCGGCGGCCCAGCGGGTCTGGACGGCCATCGCCCTGCACACCACCCCCGGCATCCCCGAACACATGGAACCCGAGATCGCGCTGGTGAACGCCGGTGTCGCCACCGATGTCCTCGGTATCGGCTACCACGACCTGGACCCCGATGATATCCGCGCGGTGGTCGCGGCTCATCCGCGACCCGATTTCAAGAAGCAGATCCTGGCCGCTTTCGCCCATGGTTTCGCCGATCGACCCGACACCACGTTCGGCACCATCAATGCCGATGTGCTCGCCCGTTTCCAGCCGGGCTTCACCCGCACCGATTTCGTGGACGCCATCGAGGCCGGCCCATGGCCCGAATAGGCGCCACGTCCTCGCTGTTCACACGGTCGCGCAAGATCTCCCACCTGAGCGCGGGCTGAGAATCAAGCGCCCGATTCCTCCGGTTACGAATACGTCACGATACGATCGCGCCCCGTGACGGACACCATGGTGCGGGGCGGCATTCAGTCTCACCGCGGCGCCGTCGGGGGTGATCTGTTTCGCGCCGCTGGCGGCCGGTGCGCGCTCGGTGGTCCGGTTCGGTATCCAGCGGGCCCGCGCTGTGGCAGCGGCCACCGCAGGTCGTGGCGCGGAGATCGGGTGGTCCGCACGAATTTCCGCCTACGGAGCCCTACTGGCCCCGCTGGCCGCGGCCGGAACCCTGGTGCTGGTCTTCGCCTTCGGTGTCCCACCGCTGTCGGCGATGTTCGAGATGAGCCGGGTACACAACGCGGTCGGCCCGTCGGTGCCCTGGTTCGACGACTACCAGGCCTATCAGCGGCTGTTCACCGCCACCGCCGACGGTTCGATCGGACGCCGTTTCGGGGTCGTCGCCATGTGGCTCGGGCTGCTGGTGTGCGCCTTCGTGCTGTTGCGCAAGGGCGGGCGCATCCCCTTCGTCACCTCGGGCCCGGCGAAACGCCTGCTCGGAATCACCTTCGGGGCGATGCTGCTGATGGCGACGGTGCCCACGAAGTTCACCCACCACAACGGTGTCTTCGCCGGGCCGGCCGGCGCCGTCGCCGTGGTCACCGCGGTGGCGGTAGGTCCGAAGGGGATGCGGGCGCCGCGGTACCGCGCGCTGTTCGCCGCCATCGTGGCGGTGGCGCCGGCGCAGATCTTCACCGGCGTCAACAAATGGTTCTACGCCTCCGGCCACGGTATTCCGTGGTGGGATACGGCTCCGGCGATCGGCGGCGTCGGGCTGAGCGAGATCTTCCTGACCGTGGCCGTGCTGTGCCTGGCGCTCGCTGGATGGTGGCATCTACGGGCACCGGAACCGGGTACCCCGCAACGGGTTTCGCCGCGGGCCTGGCGGCTGGTGAAGATTCCGCCGCTGACGGTGGCGGCGGTCGTGATCGTGATCTTCCAGGTGGGTTCGTTCGCCACCGCCGCGGCCACCCAGTATCCGGCGTTCTCCCTGGCCCGCTCGAATGTCGATGCCGTACTGGGGAAGCCGTGCGGACTGGCCAACGATGTCCTGGTCGAATCCGACCCGAATACCTCGATGCTCCCGCCGCTGACCGGTGATGCCGCCACGACGTTCGCGGCGGGTGCCGACGGCTTCGTCCCCGGTAGGGTCGCCGACGTCACCTCCGACGACGATCAGCCCGCGGACGACAACAGCCTCGCCGATGCCCTGAGCGATACCTCCGACGGCACTTCGGTCACCCAGACCGGCGGGGCGCCACTGCCGTTCGGCCTATCGGACGCCACACCTGTCCTCGGAACCGCCGGTCAGCAGGAATCGGCCGAACTGACCACCGGCTGGTACCGGCTGCCCGACCCGGCCGACCGGACCGGGATCATGGCCATCACCGCGGCGGGCCGGTTCCGGGCGATCACCCAGGACGGCGCGGTCATGCCGGGACAACCCGTCGATATCGAGTACGGGGTCACTGATCCGGCGTCCGGGGCCCGGTCGCTCGGGCAGGTGATCCCCATCGATATCGGCCCGACGCCGTCGTGGCGCAATTTGCGCGTTCCGCTCGACGAGATTCCGGACCGGGCCGATGTGGTCCGGATCGTCGCCGAGGACAGAACGCTCGATCCCGAGCAGTGGATCGCATTGACCCCGCCGCGGATTCCGCAGACGCGCACGCTCGACGAGTTGATCGGCTCCGACCAGCCGGTGCTGCTCGACTGGGCGGTAGGCCTGCAGTTCCCGTGCCAGCGACCGTTCGATCACAAGGACGGCATCGCCCAGGCGCCCGGCTGGCGCATCCTGCCCGACCGTTCCGCCGCGAACACCACCAACCTCTGGCAACGCCACGACGGGGGTGGGCCGCTGGGCTGGAGTCGCCAATTGCTGCGCTCCCGGACCTTGGCCACCTATCTGAAGGACGACTGGAATCATGATTGGGGGCAGCTGCAGCGGCTGACGCCCGTGGACACCTCGGCCCGCCCGGCCGCGCCGAGCGTCGCCCGGGAAGAACATTCCGGGCTGTGGAGTCCCGGCCCCATCCACGTCACCTGGTAAGCGGAGTCGCCGGACCTGCGCGCGGGCCCGGCGCCGACTGCCGATATTTCGGCGACGCTCCGCCGCGGTGATCCGGAAGAATACGCGACACAACAAGACTGGAACGCGCGCGTTCACGAATTCGCGCGATGATCCCTGATACTTGTCGCGTGCAGATTCCGAGATCAGATCGAAATCTATTGGTGCGCGCCTTCGGCGCCGTACTCCTCGGCAGTTTTGCCGTGGTATCCGTGATCGGCGCGAGCCCGGCCGTGGCCGCGCCCATCTACCCCCTACCCGATCCCGATCCGTTTTATGCCGCGCCGGGCGATATCTCCGGTAAATCGCCCGGGGAGGTGCTGGAAACCCGAAAGATGGCTCCGCTGCCGATGTTCCCGGGGTCCACGGTGACCCTGGTGAAATTCCGCTCGGCCGATTCGACCGGCCGACCGATCGCGGCGACCACCACCGTGCTCACGCCGCAGGGGCGCGCTCCCGGCGGACCGTTGCTGTCCTATCAGCACATCATCAACGGGCTCGGCACCCGCTGCGCCGTCTCCCGGGTGCTCTACAGTCCCGACCCCACCCTCCAGGTCCGCGAGGCCGCGGCATTGAACGCGGTGCTGGTCCGCGGCTGGAGTGTGGCGCTGCCCGACCATCTCGGTCCGACGTCCGCCTACGGTGCGGCCAGGCTGGGCGGCCAGATCACCTTGGACGGCATCCGCGCGGTCCGCGCGGCCGGCCTGGGCCTGCGCGACAGCCGCGTCGCCATGGCCGGTTACTCCGGCGGCGGCATGGCCACCGCCTGGGCGGCCGCGCTCGCCCCGGACTATGCGCCAGAACTGGATATCGCGGGTGCGGCGATCGGCGGTGTGCCGATGAATCTGGTGCGCATGATCGAAGCGGTGAACACCGGCCCGCATCCGGCCTTCGGCCTCGTGATGGCGGCCGGGATCGGCCTCGAACGCGAATATCCGAACCGTTTCCCGATCAGCGAGTCGATGAACACGCGAGGACTGTTGACCCGTAACACGCTCGCGAACGGATGCGTCAACGAAATACTGGCCACCGGGGCCGGACGCAGTGTGGCCGAATTCGCCGGCAGTATGTCGTTGGCGGACAGCCCGGACGCCCGCGCGGTGCTCGAGGAGAACAGCCTCGAATTATTCGACGGCGTACCCGACATGCCTGTTTTCGAATGGCATTCGGCGACCGATCCGTTGATTCCGGTGGATTCCATCCGCCGCACGAACCAGCGTTACTGCGCGGCCGGTGTAGCGCTGCAAGCCGAACTCACCGTATCGCCGGAACATCTGTCCGCGGCGGTCCTCGGCCTGCCCGCCGTAATGACATGGCTCGAGGGCCGTTTCCGCGGCGACCCGGCGCCGTCGAACTGCTGAATTATGTCTCTGCCCCGGCCCCGGTGGGCCGGGGCCTGTTCGGCGCCCCGCGGTCCGCCGGACCGTCCCGATTCAGCGACCGGTGACCGGGCCCTGATCGGTGGTGACCGCCTCACGCAAACTGCTGGGCCGCATATCCGTCCAGTTCCGCTCGATGTAGTCGACACTGGCGGCCCGGCCGGCGTCACCGAAGACGATCCGCCACCCGTGCGGCACCTCGGCGAAGGCCGGCCACAGGGAATGCTGGTTCTCGTCGTTGACCAGTACGAGGAAGCGGCCGTCCGCGTCGTCGAACGGGTTCGCGCTCATATCATCTCTCCTGGATCGTCGTTGTCGTTCTGCCGGCAACCGAGTGGGCCGGGGATCACGCGGCCCGGCTCGCGTAGACCTCGTACAGGTCGGTGCCGCGCAGACTCGGGTCCTGCCGGATCCGCGTGGTCAGGCCGTGGGCGCTCAGCAGCTCGCGGAACTCTGCCAGGCGCCCCGCGGTCTCGTGCACCTCCGCCACCACCGTGCGTATCCGCGGCCAATCCCGCGCGGCCACACCCCGCAGCACATCGAGTTCCGCTCGTTCCACATCGACCTTCAGCACACCGATCTCGGCATCCGGCCCGTGTTCGTCCAGGATCGCCGACACCGTCGTCACCTCGACATCGATCTGTTCGCCCTGGTGCAGGCCGGCGGTGATGAGGTCGATCGCCTCGTCGTCGAGGCCGCTGTTGCGCAAAAAAACCCGGGTGGCCTCGTCGTCCTCGGCCCGATCGGCGTACAGGCCGGAGTTGGCCGGTGCCTGCGGATACCAGGTGAGCGGGAGGACGCCGGGTTCGGCGCCGACAGCGGTCCGCACGGGCACGGCGTGCGGGACATGGGCATTCAGATTGTTCTGCAAGCAGCGGAAAGTCGCCGGCACGGGTTCGGCCGCTATCACCCGGGCGCCGGGACAGACATCGGCGAACAGCATCGCGGCCAGCCCGATGTTCGCGCCGATATCGAGGACGAGGTCCCCCGGCCGTAGCCGGGCGGCGGCCTGCCGGTAGAAACCGGTCGCCGAGGTGATCTCACCCCAGAGAAATCTCGCCTCCGCCGGGCTCGGGCAGTCGACCACTCTGCCGTCGTCGAGTTTCAGCGTCTGTTGTGTGTTCAGCATTGCGCTACGGCCCTTTCTATTACCGCACCGACAATGGTCAGTGCCTCGGGATGGCTGAGCTCGAGGTGCCGGGCATCGACCACCCGGTTGTGGATCTCCCCGGTCACATAGGGTCGCCACGAGCGCGCCAGCGCCTCGTGATCGGCGTGGTCCTTTCCGGCGGTGAAGAAGTACAGGTCACCGTCGAAGACCGCCGGCCGGTACCGGTCGGCGATCGCCGCGGCGGTCTCGAAACTCGTCATCACCCGGTCCACCTGTTCGGCGGTGAACATCGCGGTACCGAGTACCTGTTCCCGGACGACCGCCCAGGCCTGCTCATGGGTATCGGCACGGACGTCGTCGCCGAGGTCGAACAGCTCCCGCCAGCCACCGAGCAGATCCGCCATCAACCGGCCCGGCAGCCGATCGCCGGCCGCCTCCGGCGCGGCGACGTCACCGGACAGTTCCACCGCACTGTCCAGCAGTGCCAGCACACCGACTTTCGCGCCGGCACCCCGGAGCCGGACCGCCACGGCATGCGCGATCTGCCCGCCGAGCGACCAGCCGAGCAGGTGGTACGGACCGTCCGGCTGGACCCGGCGGATCTCGCTCACATAGCGTTCGGCCAGCTCGTCCACCGACTCCGCCGGAGGTTCGCCGGCCACCACATGCGGATCCTGCAGGCCGTAGACGGGACGGTCCGCGTGCACATGTTCCACGAGACCCCCGTAGAACCAGGCCAGCCCACCCGCCGGATGCACACAGAACAGCGGCGGCTCGGATCCGCTCGCGCGCAGTGGCAGCAGCACCTGCAGACCCGACCCGCCCTCGGCCTCGTCGGCCCGGTGCGCCAGCGCCTCCGGTGTGGCGTCGTCGAACATCCACGGCAGCGCGATCGTCACCCCGCGGGCCTTCAGTTCGCGTACCACCATGGTGGCCAGCAGCGAGTTGCCGCCCAGATCGAAGAACCCGTCCGAGACCCCGACACGCTCGACACCCAGCACCTCGGAGTACACCTCGCTGATCGCTTTCTCCGTCCCCGTCCGGGGGGCGACGAACTCGCTCGGGGCGGTACCGGAATCCGGTGCGGGCAAGGCCGCACGGTCGAGTTTGCCGTTGACCGTCAACGGCAGATCGGGCAGCACCGTGATCGCCGCCGGAACCATGTATCCGGTCAGCACCTCGGCGGCCGTCGCCCGGACCGCAGCCGGATCGAGCCGCCCGCCCTCGGCGGCCACCACATAACCGATCAGCTGGTCGATCCCGTGTCCGGGCCGGTGCACCGCGGCGGCGGCGCGCACAACACCGGGATGCCGGAGCAGCGCCGATTCGACCTCACCCAATTCGATGCGGTAGCCGCGCAACTGGATCTGGGCATCGGCGCGACCGAGATAGCGCAGTTCGAGTCCGTGCTCGCCGCCCTGCCATCTGCCGATATCGCCGGACCGGTAGAGCCGGGTGCCGGCCGGCCCGTACGGGTTCGCCACGAACCGGCCCGCCGTCGTCACGGGGGCACCCAGGTAACCCCGCGCGAGCTGGCCACCGGCCACATAGATCTCACCGGGCACTCCGATGGGCGCCGGGCGCATGCGCTCGTCGAGTACGTAGACCCGCATACCCGGCAGCGGGGTACCGATCCCCGCGGTATCGGGTCCGGTGACCTCGCCGAAGGTCACGTGCACGGTGGTCTCGGTGATCCCGTACATGTTGATCAGCCGGGGGGATCCGGGCGCGTGGGCGGCGAACCATCCGGCCAGCCGCGCCGGGTCCAATGCCTCACCGCCGAACACGACATACCGCAGCGCGAGGCCGGGTCCGCCGCGACCGGCGGCCCGGCGCTCCCGGTCCGCCTCGGCGAATCCGTAGAACGCCGACGGTGTCTGACTCAGGACGGTCACTCCCTCGCGGACGACCAGCTCGGCGAAGGCGTCCGGCGCGCGGGACACCTCGTAGTCGACCACGACCAGCCGGCCACCGGTCAGCAGCGCGCCCCACATCTCCCAGACCGCGAAATCGAAAGCGTAGGAGTGGAACATGGTCCACACATCATCGGGGCCGAGATCGAAACGCCCGGTGATTCCGGTGAACAGGGTGACCGCTTCGCGATGGCTCACCGTCACGCCCTTGGGGCGGCCTGTGGAGCCCGACGTATAGATCACGTAGGCCGTGTTGTCCGGCCGGGCGACCGGTAGCACCGGAGACGGATCCGCGTCCCCTGGCGCACAGTCCTCCACGAGCAGCACCGGAGCCGGGAACTCGGGCACCGCCGATATCGTCTGCGCCGAGGCGAGCACCGCCACCGGGCGCGCGTCGTCGAGCACGAACCGCAACCGCTGTTCCGGGTAGGCCACATCCAGCGGCAGATATCCGGCGCCGGTGCGCACCACGGCCAGCAGTGCGGCGACCAGGTCCGCCGAACGGGACAGGGCCACGGCCACCAGCGTTTCCGGACCCGCCCCGGACTCGGCCAACCGAGCGGCTATCAGACCGGCGCGCCGATCCAGCTCCGCATAGGTCAGCGCCGAGCGGCCGTCGGTCACCGCGACGGCGTCGGGCCGCTCCGCGACCCGCGCGGCGAACAGGTGCGCGAGGGTCGTCTCGGGGATCGCGGCACCGGTGTGTCCGGCCGCAGCCAGCAGCGTGCGCCGCTGCGCGGCGTCGACGAGGTCGATATCGCCGACGACGACCTCCGGATCCGCCGTCACCTCCTCGAGGATCCGCACGAAGGCCCGCGCGAACCTGTGCATCGTCTCCTCGACGAACAGGTCCGTGGCGAAGGTCAGCCGGCCCACGAAACCGCCCGGACGGCCCGCCTCGTCGAACCGCTCCGCGAGCTTCACATTCAGATCCGCCTGTGCCTGTTCGAAACCGTCCTCGACCGGTTCGACGGTGAGACCGGGCAGCCGGACCACGGCCCGGCTCAGGTTCTGGACGTCCAGCGTCACCTGGTAGAGCGGCAGATGCGCGGTCGACCGCGGCGGGTTCAGCGCCTCCACAACCTGTTCGAACGGTACGTCCGCGTGCGCCAGCGCGGCCAGATCGGTTTCCCGGATACCGGCGAGCAGTTCGGCGAACGTCTGCCGCGACGCCACCCGCGACCGCAGCACCAGCGTATTGACGAACATACCGATCAGATCGTCGAGTTCCCGCACCCCGCGACCGGCCACCGGGGTACCGATCGCGATATCGCCGACTCCGGACAGCCGCGCCAGCAGGACCGACAGCGCGGCGTGCAGCACCATGAAAACCGTCGCGTTCCCGGCGCGGGCCGCCGCGCCGATCCGGGCGTGCAGTCCGGCGGAGATTTCGAACTCGACGGCGCGCCCGCGCAGCGACGCCACCGGCGGCCGGGGCAGATCGGTCGGCAATTCGAGCAGTTCGGGGAGCCCGCCGAGTGTCTGTTTCCAGAATCGCAATTGCCGCGAGGCCAGAGAATCCGGATCGTGCTCGGCACCGAGGATCTCGTGCTGCCACAGCGCGTAATCGGCGTACTGGACCGGCAGCTCCGGCCACGGCGGGGCACCGCCCTGCCTACTCGCCTCGTACGCCACCGCCACATCGCGGGCGAGCGGCAACATCGACTGCCCGTCCGCGCAGATGTGGTGCACGGTCACCATCAGCACGTGGTCACGCTCGCCCAGTTCGAACAGTTCGATCCGCAGCGGCGGTGCCTGGGTCACGTCGAAACCGGTGGTGACCGCGGCGACGGCCCGCCGCATCAGCTGATCTTCCGCCACCGGGACCGGCCGCAACTCCGGCACGACCTCGGCGGCCGGTACCACGAGTTGATACGGGACACCCTCGGCCATGGGGAACGCGGTGCGCAGTGATTCGTGGCGTTCGACGACCAGGGCACAGGCCCGGCGCAGCGCGTCGATATCGAGCTCGCCGGTCAGCCTGATCACCAATGGAATGTTGTAGGCGCCCCCCGAGGTGTCGAACTGGTTGAGGAACCACATCCGCTGCTGGGCCGGAGACAGCGGTACCCGCGCGGGCCGGGTTCGCGCCACCAGGGGCGTCCGGTGCTCGTGGTCGAGAACGGTCAGCTGCGCGGCCAGCTCGGCCACCGTCGGCGCCTCGAACAGCTCCCGGACACCGACCCGGGCCCCGGTCGCGGCGCTCAACTGCGCCGCCACCCGGGTCGCCGACAGCGAGTTACCTCCCAGCTCGAAGAAGCTGTCCGCGGCGCCCACCTCCTCGACGTCCAGGACGCGTGCGAAGACCTCCGCCACCGCGCGCTCGGCGCCGGTGCCCGGCGCGACCCACGCACGGCGGGCGCCGAATTCGGGCGCCGGGAGAGCCAGGCGGTCGAGTTTGCCGCTCGTGGTGAGCGGCAGCTCGGGCAGCAGGGTCAGCGCCTCGGGCACCATATGCGCCGGCAGCCGGTCCCGGAGGGCCGCCCGCACCGCCGCCAGGTCCACCGCGGCGGCGCCGGCGAGATACCCGGCGAGCCGCTTGTGGCCCCGCTCGTCGGGCCGCAGGACGACGACGGCCCGGTCGACACCGGGACAGCCGGCGAGGACGCCTTCGATCTCACCGAGTTCGATGCGCTGGCCGCGGATCTTGACCTGGAAATCCCGGCGGCCGAGGTACTCCAGCGTGCGCTCGTGGGTCCAGCGCACGAGGTCACCGGTGCGGTACATGCGCGTTCCGGCCGCACCGAACGGGTTCGCCACGAATGCTCCCGCCGTGGTCACCGGCCGGCTCAGGTAGCCGCGCGCCAGTTGTACGCCCGCGAGATACAGCTCGCCCACCACCCCGGGTGGCACCGGCCGCAGCCAGGCGTCCAGCACTACCGCTTCCATCCCGCGCAACGGCTCGCCGATCGTCACCGCGGCGCCGGGTAGCAGTGGTCCGCTCATACAGGCCAGAATCGTGGTCTCGGTGGGTCCATACCCGTTCAGCAGGCACCGGCCCGGAGCCCAGACCGCCACCGTCTCCGGCGTCACCGCTTCGCCCCCCGCTACCAGTACGCGCAGCGAATCCATGCCTTCCGGGGACAGCGTCGCCAGCACACTGGGGGTCAGGAAGGCGTGCGATATCCGCTGTGCGCGGATCAATCCGGCCAGTTCGGCGCCCGCGTACACCTCCGGCGGCGGCAGCACCAGCACCGCACCGTTGCTGTGCGCCAGCAGTACTTCGAGGATCAGGACATCGAAACCGGGCGCGGATCCGTGCAGCACCCGCGACCGGCTGTCGGCGTCGAAACGTTTCCGCTGCTCGGCAGCGAAATTCGCCAGGCCCTCGTGGGTCACCGCCACACCCTTGGGCACCCCGGTCGAGCCCGAGGTGTACAGCACATAGGCCGTGTCCCGCAGCTGCGGTGTGCGTACCCGGTCCGCGTCCGATATCGGGCCCGCCGGATATGCCGCGATGGAAGCGCGGGTCTCCGGGTCGTCGAGCACCATGGGCCGCACCGAGTCCGGCAGCGACCCGCCCGCGGATCCGATCGTCAGCGCGACCCGGATATCGGCGTGTTCGACCATGAGCGCGACCCGTTCGGCGGGATTGCGCGAATCGACGGGCACAAGCGCGGCACCCGTTTTGGTCACCGCCCACAGGCCGACCACGAACTCCACCGACCGGGGCAACGCCAACGCGACCCGGTCGCCCGGGCCCACGCCCCAGTCGATCAACTTCCGGGCCAGGCGGTCGGACCAGGCATCGAGTTCGGCGTAGGTGACCGTCTGCTCGTCCGAGATCAGCGCCGCGGCTCCGGGGTCGAGGGCCGCCCCCGCCGCAAGCAGTTCCGGCAACGAACGCGGTGCCTCGGCGGCGCCACCCGAGGCCGGTACCAGCTCAGCCCGTTCGTCGGCCGACAGCAGATCGATCACCCTGAGCGGTGTATCCGCGTTCCCGGCGATCGCGTGCAGTACGCGGGCCAGCCGGTCCGCGAGATCGGCCGCCGTCCGATCATCGAGCCGGGCGCGCTGGTAGCGGACCCGGATGTGCAGTTCGTCGGTCTGGTGTGCCTGGACCAGCAGCGGGTAGTGCGCGGCGTCGCGGCCCTCGGCCGAGAGCACCCGCATTCCGTCGATATCGGTCTCGCCCAGACCGCTGCTGTCGACCGGATAGGACTCGAACACCACCAGGGTGTCGAACAGGTGTGGGTTGTCCGCGGCCGCGGTGATCTCGGACAGTTCGAGATGGTGGTGGTCGAACAGCCGGGTGCTGTCGGCCTGCAGACGAGCCAGCAGGTCGGCCACGGTCCGGGTGCGGGTCACCTCGGCCGCTACCGGGATCGTATTGATGAACAGCCCGATCATCGACTCCACACCGGGCAGATCGGCGGGCCGCCCGGAGACGGTGCTTCCGAAGACCACTCGTTCGGTGCCCAGCAGATTGCCCAGCACCACCGCCCAGGAGAACTGGACGATGGTGGCCATCGTGACCGCGTGCTCCCGGGCGAACTCGCTCAGCCGCTCGGTGGTGGCGCGTCCGAGGACGACCGGCAGATCGACCGGGATATCGGCGACGGTCGCCGTATGCGGGTCGGTGATCAGGGTGGGTTCGACCGACTCGCCGAGGGCCTCGCGCCACACCTGTACACCGGCCTCGTGATCGCGCCGGTCCAGCCATTCCAGATAGTCGCGGTAGGACGGCGCGGCCGGCAGCAGATCGGTCCGTTCGCCCACCGCGTAGAGACCGATCAGCTCCCGGCACAGCAGCGGCAGCGACCAGCCGTCGAGCAGCAGATGGTGCGCCGTCAGCACCAGCCGGACATCCCCCGGGCCCACCGTCACAACGAGGAAACGCAGCAACGGCGGATCTGCGGGGTCGAACACCACGGCCCGTTCGGCGTCGATCAACCGATCGAGTTCGGCGGTGTCCCCGCCGGTCTCGGCGTGGTACCAGCGCAGCGCCGTGGCGGCGGGAACGACCTGCGCGGCCACGCCGTCGGCCGTCCGGGTGAAGGCCGCGCGCAGGTTCGGATGCCGGTCGAGCAGCGCTCGCGCGGCTCGTTCGAGCCGGTTCTCGTCGACCGTGCCCGCTAGGGTCAGTACCGATTGGGCGGTGTAGACGTCCAGTTCACCGGCGGCGAATTCGGCGTGGAAGAGCAGGCCCGCCTGCAGCGGCGCCAGCGACCACACGTCGGTGAGCGGCCCGTAGCGTTCGGTGAAGACGTCCAGATCGGCCTGGCCGACCGGGACGAGCGGAACATCGGCGGGGCACAGACCCCAGTCGTCGTCGCGGCAGGCCGCGGCGGCGATCTCGCGGACGGCAGCCAACCAGTCGCCTGCCAGTTCGGCGACCTCCGCGCGGTCCAGCAACCGCGCGGCGTAGCCGATCTGTGCTGACAGCACGGGGCCCGCCGCGGTCTCGGCGGTGTGCACATCGATCGTGATCACCGCCGCCGCGGGCATATCCGCGTCGAACGCGCCGCGCTGGTCGAACTCCTCCCCGGTCGGCACCCAGGCCAGTCCCGACAGCGCGGCGAGATCGACACCGGCCCGGCCGAGATTATTGAAGGCGATCTGCGGCTCCGGCGCGTCCGCCAGCCGCTCCCCGGCGGCGGGGTCGAGGTAGCGCAGGAGACCGTATCCGATCCCCTTGTCCGGGATCGCCCGCAATTGTTCCTTGACCGCTTTCACCACGGCACGCGGATCACCGGAGTCCACCCCGGACAGGTCGAGCGCGACGGGGTAGGCGCTGGTGAACCAGCCCACGGTGCGGGAGAGGTCCGCGCCCGGGACGAGCTGCTCCTCGCGGCCGTGGCCCTCGAGCAGGATCTTCGCGCCCCCATGGGTGTTTCCGCGGCGCGCGCGCCAGCGCCCCAGGGCGACCGTCAGCCCCGCGAGCAGTGCGTCGTCCACCGTGGCGCGGGCGGCTTCGGGCACCACCTCCAGCAGCACCCTCGTGATCTCGGCCGGCAGGGACACCGCCAGCTGCCGGACCGTCGCCTGGGTGTCCACGGACGGGTCGAGTGCCGCCCGCCCCAGCAGCGGGTCGGGGGCCACGCTCATCCGCTGCCACAGATCCAGTTCACCGGTCCGAGCCGCCACCGCGTCGGTCAGGGCGTGCGCCCAGCGGCGCATGGAGGTGCCCGGGGCGGGCAGGTCCACCGCCCGGCCTTCGCCGATCTGCTGCCAGGCGGTCGCGAGATCGGGCAGCAGGATGCGCCACGAGACGCCGTCCACGGCCAGGTGGTGGATCACCACGAGAGCCCGGCCCTCCGCGTCGACTCCCGCCGCGGGCAGTAGGCAGACGACCTGCACGACCCGGCCGGCGGCCGGATCGAGGCGGGTGGTGGCCGCGGCCAGCGCGGCCTCGGCCACCGCGGTGAAACCGTTACCGCCGGGCGCGTCCTCGGCCCGGAAGGTCTGCACGAGCAGGGTTTCGGCCGCATCGACCGAGCCGGCCGGCAGCACCCGCAGACGGCCGTCGCTCAGCTGGGAGCGGAGCATATCGTGCCGGTCCAGCAGGGCCTGCACCGTCGCGGTGACCTCGGCGACGGCGGCGTCCCCGGGCAGCCGCACCAGCATCGACTGGGCGAAACCCCGGGCCGCGCCGAGGCGTTCACCGAACCAGGTCACGATCGGCGTACGCGGAATATCTCCCACGCCGCCGCCGGGCAGTTCCGTGAGCGTCGCCCGGCTCGTGGTCGCGGCGACCTGTGCGAGGGCCCGGACGGTGCGGCGTTCGAAGATATCGCGGGCCCGGACGACCAACCCGGCGGCCTGCAGCCGCGCGGCGAGCTGGATCGACATGATGGAATCGCCGCCCAGCGCGAAGAACGACGTGGTCGCCCCCACCGACGGCACCCCGAGCACTTCCGCGAACGCGGCCGCGACGGTGCGTTCGATATCGGTGGCCGGTGCCACCGCGTCCGCCTCCCGCACCTCGAAGATGGGTTCGGGCAGCGCTTTACGGTCCACTTTGCCGGTCGAGGCGAGCGGCATCCGGTCCAGGACGGTGATCGTCGCGGGCAGCATATGGGCCGGCAGTACACTCGCGAGCCGGTCCAGCACCGCGGTCGCGGCGAGCTCCGCGCCGGGATCACCCACGAGGTACGCCGCGAGCAGCGACCGGCCGTCCGGGCCGGGCCGGGCAACCGTGACCGCCGACGCGACACCGGGCTGCGCGACCAGCGCGGCATCGATCTCGCCGAGTTCGATGCGCTGACCGCGAATCTTGACCTGGAAATCACTGCGGCCGACATATTCCAGCGTATGGCCGGCAGTCCAGCGCACGATATCGCCGGTACGGTACATCCGCGCTCCCGCGCCGCCGTACGGATTCGCCACGAACGCGTTCGCGGTCGGCGCCGGCCGATTCAGATATCCCCGCGCCAGCCCGGGACCCGCCAGATACAACTCACCCGCCACACCGACCGGTACCGGCCGCAACCGGGAGTCCAGGACCACGGCCTGCGCGCCGTGGATCGGGCCGCCGATATCGATCGGGCCACCGGCACGCACCGGCGCGCTCATCGTGATGACGATCGTCGTCTCGGTCGGACCGTAGATATTGTGCAGCCGGCGTCCGGGAGCCCAGGTGGCGACCAGCTCGGCCGGTACCCGCTCACCGCCGACCGCCAGCATCTGTACCGAGTCGAAATCGGCGGGCGATACGGTCGCCAGCACACTCGGCGTCAGGAAGGCATGCGAGACCCGGTGGTTGCGGATGAGCCGCGCCAGCTCCGCGCCACCGAAGACATCCGGCGGCGAGATCACCAGCGCGGCGCCCGCCGCACAGGCCATCAATGCCTCGAGCAGTACCGCGTCGAAGGCGGGCGCCGCCACATGCAGCACCCGTGCGCTCCGGTCCACCCGATAACGCGCCCGCTGGGCGGTGGCGAAGTTCGCGAGCCCCTCGTGGGTGACCACCACCCCCTTCGGCGTGCCGGTGGAACCGGAGGTGTAGATCAGGTACGCCGCGTCCCCGGTCCGGGCACGCCGCGGCGCCGCCGCGCTCGCGGAAAGGCCCGGCTGCCCCGCGATCCCGGTGGCCGTGGCCGGATCGTCGAGTACCGACCACTCGACCCCGTCCGGCAGCGCGGCCACCGCGGCCGCGACCGTGAGGCCCAAGGCGACGCCGGCGTCGGCGATCATCCGGGCCATCCGCTCCCGCGGGTACCGCAGATCCACCGGGACGAAGGCGGCGCCGGTCCGGGAGATCGCCCACATGGCGATCTGGTAGTCCACCGAGCGGGGTACCGCCAGCGCGATATGAACGCCGGGGCCCGCGCCGCGCGACACCAGATAGCCGGCCAGCAGGTCGGCGCGCCGGTAGAGCTCGGCGTAGGTCAGGGTTTCGGTCTCGCCGATCAGCGCGATCTGCGCGGGGTGCGCGGCAACCGCCGCGGCCAGCAGATCCGGCAGCAGGCACGGGGTTTCGGCCCCGGCGCCGACCGCCGGTACCAGCTCGGCGGCTTCCGTCGCGGTGAGCAGGTCTACACCCCCGACCGCCCGGGCCGGGTCGGTGGTGACCGACTCGAGGATCCGCACGAACCGGTCGGCGAGCGCCTGCGCGGTCCGGTCCGCGAAAAGGTCGGTGGCGTAGACGATCTCCCCGTCGATACCTCCGGGCCGATCACCGTCGGCCCGCTCGTTCAGCAGCACGGTGAGATCGGTTTTGGCCTGCGCGATCCCGGGATCGAGCAGGGTGACATCCACATCGGGCAGGTCGAACCGTGCCGGCCCGGTGTTCTGCAGCCCGAACATCACCTGGTACAGCGGTGTGTACGCGGTCGACCGGGGACGATCGAG
Source organism: Nocardia sp. NPDC002869 (assembly GCF_046764065.1). Classification (NCBI taxonomy): domain Bacteria; kingdom Bacillati; phylum Actinomycetota; class Actinomycetes; order Mycobacteriales; family Nocardiaceae; genus Nocardia; species Nocardia sp. NPDC002869. The sequence continues at coordinate 16,585 of NZ_JBKOOL010000036.1, read as the reverse complement.
CACATCGACGAGCCGTTCATAGGCGATATCGGCGTGTGCGAGGGCGGCCACGTCGATATCGCGCACCTCCGCGAGCAGGGCGCGGAACGACCGGTTTCCGGCGATCCGGGTGCGCAAGACGACGGTGTTCACGAACATCCCGACCAGCTCGTCGAGCGCCTCGTGGCCCCGGCCCGCGACCGGGGTACCGACCGAGACATCGTCGGTGTGCGCCGTCCGGGCGAGCAGGATCGCCAGCGCCGCGTGCAGGACCACGAAGGTCGTCACGCCCTCGTCCTGTGCCAGCCGCACGATCGCGTCGTGCAGCCGCGGCGGGATATCGAAGCGCACGCTGCCACCGGCCGTCGTGACGGTGGCCGGGCGCGGGTGGTCGGTCGGCAGTTCCAGCAGTTCCGGGCTGTCGCCGAGCGCTTCTGTCCAGTAGGCGATCTGCCGCGAGATCAGCGATTCGGGATCGTCTTCGGCGCCCAGGCGCTCCTGCTGCCACAGCGCGTAGTCACCGTACTGGACCGCCATCGGTTCCCACTGCGGCGGCTGCCGGTGCGTACGGGCCGTATAGGCGGTGAACACGTCACGGGCCAGCACCGGCATCGAGGCGCCGTCGGCGGCGATATGGTGCGCCACCACGACGAGTGCGTGCTCCCCGGCCGCGGTGCGGTACAGCCCGGCCCGGACGGGTACCGAGACCGCGACATCGAAGCCGGTTTCGGCGACCCGCCGGATCCGATCGGCCAGTTCGGTCTCGTCGGCGACCGGTTCGGCCTCCGGCAGCAGCTCGGCCCCCGCGGCCGGGCCGTCGAGCACGACCTGGCACGGTTCGCCGTCCACCAGGGGGTAGATCGTCCGCAACGGCTCGTGCCGGAGGGTCACGTCCCGGAACGCGGCCCGCAGCGCCGCGAGGTCCAGCGCACCGCCGAGCCGGGCCGCGAAACAGATGTTGTAGGCGGCGGATCCGGTGTCGTACTGGTTGAGGAACCACATCCGGCGCTGTGCCGCGGCCAGCGGGACGACGGCCGGACGCTCGCGCGCCGTGAGCGGGAGGGCGGCGCCGCGGGTGCGGGTGGCGAGCCGGTGCGCCAGGCCGGCGATCGTCGGCTCGTCGAAGATATCGCGGATACCGACCTCGACACCCAGCGCCGCCTCGGCGCGGGCGGCGATCCGCGCGGCCGACAGCGAGTCGACACCGATCTCGAACAGATCGGCCGTCACGCTCACCTGCTCGGTTCCGGTCAGCCCGGCGACGATGCGTGCCAGCACGGTTTCCCGCTCGGTGCGCGGTGCCACGTATTCGGCCCGGTCCTCGAACACCGGCCGGGGCAGGGCCGCACGGTCCACTTTGCCGTTGGCGGTGAGCGGGATCGCCGCCAGGATCTGTACGGCGGCCGGCACGAGATAGGCCGGGAGCGTGCGCGCGATCCGGTCACGCAGCTCGCGGCCCGTGGCCTCGGCGCCGGGAACGAGCGTCACGTAGCCGGCGATCCGTTCCGTCGTCGCGACGACGACCGCCCGCGCGACCTCCGGCAGCGCGCACAGCGCGGCTTCGATCTCGCCGGGCTCCACCCGCTGGCCGCGTACCTTCACCTGGAAATCGCCGCGCCCCGCGAACTCCAGATCCCCGGACCTCGTCCAGCGGACCAGGTCGCCGGTGCGGTACAGCCGCTCCCCCGGCGCGCCGAAGGGGTGCGCGACGAACGTGGCGCAGGTGAGGTCGGGGCGGCCGTGGTAACCGCGGGCCGTCTGCACACCCGAGACGTAGAGTTCACCGGTCACGCCGAACGGAACGGGCCGCAGCCGGGAGTCCAGGACATACACGCGCATACCGGCGACCGGCCGGCCGATCGGCACGGTCGCGCGCGGGCTTTCCCCGGGCAGGCACGGGTGGCTGGTGACGACCTCGGCCTCGGCCGGCCCATACCAGTTCACGACCTCGGCGTTGCCGAAGACCCGCGCCGACTCGTCGACGGTGCGCTGGGCCAGCGCTTCACCGGCGACGAACACCCGGCGGACCGACGGCAACGCCGCCGCGGTGGTGTCGAGCAGGACATCGAGCATCGACGGAACGAAATGTACTGTGCTGACCCGGTGTGCGGCGATGATTTCCGCCAGGTAGGCCGGGTCGCGGTGGCCGTCCGGAGCGGCCACCAGCAGCTGCGCACCGGCCTGCAACGGCCAGAACAGTTCCCACACCGCGATATCGAAGGTGACGGGGGTCTTGTACAGGACCACATCGGACCCGTCGTGCGGCCACTGCCGCTGCGCCCAGGCCAGCTGCGCCGCGGTCGCGGCGTGGGTCAGGGCAACACCCTTCGGGAGGCCGGTGGAACCGGAGGTGAACAGCACATAGGCCGCGTTGTCCGGGCGCAGCGGCGCCCGGCGGTCCGCATCGGTGAGCGGGGCGTCGCGGTAGCCGCTCAGGTCGGCCCGGTCGATCGGCTCGGTGGTGTACTCCGCCGGCAGCTCCCCTCCGCCCGCGGAGGTGGTCAACACCAGTACGGGTCGGGCCGCCGCGAGCACCCGGCCGATACGCGCGGCCGGATGGTCCGGATCGATCGGGAGGAACGCGGCCCCGGTCTTGACCACCGCGTACAACGCGGTGACGAGGTCGACCGAACGCCGGATCGCCACAGCCACAATGGTCTCCGGGGCGGCACCGCGCTCGGTCAGCCAGCGGGCGACCCGGTTCACCCGGCTGTCGAACTCCCGGTAGGTCAGCACGGCGCCGGCCGGATCGCGCAGCGCCGGCGCGGCCGGAGTACGGGCCACCTGGTTGTCGAAGAGATCGACCAGGGTCCGGCCGGTGACGACGGGGGCGCCGGAGGCGTTCCACTGGTGCAGCACTGTCCGATCGGCCTCGTCGAGCAGGTCGATATCGCCGACGGCCGCCTCCGGGTCGGCCGCCGCGGACTCGAGTACGCGGAGGAACTGCGCGGCGAACCGTGCGGCAGTGTCCTCGTCGAACAGGTCGGTGGCATAGGTGAGGCGCAGCGTCATCCCGACCGGCTCGTGCTGGGCGCCGTGGCTCTCCGACATCATCAGCAGCAGGTCATAGATCGCGGCATCGTCGCCCGGATCGATATCGTCCACGGTGAGATCCGGCAGTTCGATGGGGGCCCTATCCATGTTCTGATAGGCGAGCATCACCTGGAACAGCGGCGTATGCGCGGCCGAACGCACCGGGTTCACCGCTTCCACCAGTTGTTCGAACGGAACGGTGGCGTGGTCGTAGGCCTCGATATCGGCCCGCCGGACCTCTTCCAGCAGCTCCCGGAAACTCCGGTGCGGCCCGACCCGGGTCCGCATCACCAGGGTATTGACGAACATCCCCACCAGACCGTCGAGCGAGCGGTGGCCGCGGCCCGCGTGCGGCACACCGACGGTGATGTCGTCACCCCCGGAGAGCCGGGCCAGCAGGACCGCCAGCGCCGTGTGCGCCACCATGAACGTGGTGGCGCCGCCGCGGCGCGCCAGTGTCTGCACCCGCCGGTGCAGGTCACCGGGAATCGTGACCTGTACGAACGCGCCGCGCTGGGTCCGCCGCGACGGCCGCGGCCGATCGGTCGGCAGATCCAGGACATCGGGGATACCCGCGAGCCGGGCGCGCCAATAGGCGATCTCGCGCGCACCACGCGACTGTGGATCATCCGGCGCCCCGAGCACCTCACGCTGCCAGAGCGCGAAATCGGCGAACTGCACGGGCAGCGGCGCCCACTCCGGCCGGTCGCCCAGGGAACGCGCCCGGTAGGCGGTCATCAGATCGGCGGCCAGCGGTGCCACCGAGAAACCGTCACAGCTGATGTGATGTGCGGACAGCGCGAGCACCCGCACCGATTCGGAGAGCTGGAAGAGCCCGACCCGCAGGGGCACGCCCGCGGCCACATCGAAGGTGCGGCCGAAGAACTCCGCCAGCCGCCGCGGCAGTTCGCACTCGGCGATGGGTTCCGGGACCAGATCTCCCTGCGCGGCGACCTCCTCGACCGGGAGCACCACCTGGGCCGGAACACCGTCGACGGCCGGGTAGACGGTACGCAGACTCTCGTGCCGCTCGACCACATCGGCGACGGCCGCGGTGAGCGCCTCGAGATCGAGTACACCGTCGAGCCGGATCGCCAGCGGGACGATATACCCGGCGGCCGCCGGATCGAACTGGTTGAGGAACCACATCCGGGTCTGCGCCGGCGAGAGCGGTATCCGATCCGGGCGTGGACGGGGCGCGGGCGCCGGCAGGCCCGGTACCTCCCGCAACCGGGTGATGCGCTCGGCGAGGTCGGCGACCGTGGGCGCTTCGAAGATCACCCGCACCGCGACGGTGACCGCGAGGATATCGCCGATACGGCTCAGCGCGCGCGTCGCGAGCAGCGAATTACCGCCCAGTTCGAAGAAATCGTCCTGGGCGCCGATCTCCGGCAGCGCGAGCAACTCGCCGAAGACACCTGCCACCGTCTGCTCGACCAGGCCCCGCGGCTCCCGGAACTCGGCCGTGCGCAGGGCCGGGTCCGGTGCCGGCAGCGCACGATGATCGACCTTGCCGTTCGCGGTGAGCGGGAGCGTATCGATCCGGATCACCGTGGCCGGAACCATATAGGCGGGCAGCCGTTCGCGCAGCGACGCGCGGATCTCCTGGGTGTCGCACGACGATGGCGCGACCACATGGGCGACCAGGCGCTGTTCGCCGTGATCGGTGCGTACCTGTACGACCGCGGCGTCCACGGCGGCGTGGGCCACCAGCGCGGCCTCGATATCGCCCGGTTCGATCCGCAAACCGCGCAGCTTCACCTGGGTATCGGCTCGGCCCACGTAGCACAGGCGGCCGGTGGCGTCCCAGCGCACCAGGTCGCCGGTACGGTACAACCGGGTACCGGTGCCCGAGGGGTCGGCGACGAAAGTGGCCGAGGTGAGGACCGGACGCTCGTGATACCCGCGGGCCAGTTGCACCCCACCCAGGTACAGCTCGCCCGTGACACCGTCCGGAACCGGATGCAGCCGGGCGTCCAGCACCCGGACCACCACATTCGCCTCGGGTACGCCGATCGGCACGGCGGTGCCGGAGACCTCCTCGACACGGTGGGAGGTGACGCTGACCGCGGCCTCGGTCGGCCCGTACAGATTGTCGATCCGCGCGGTACCGGACTCGGTGAAGCGCCGGACCGTCTCGGCCGGCAGGACTTCGCCGATGCACAGGACACGCCGCAGATCCGGGAGTTCGCGGCCCGGCGCGGTGGCCAGGAATGCCGCGAGCAGCGACGGTACGAAATCGACCGTGGTGACCCGGTGTTCGGCCAGCAGGCGGGCCAGCACTCTGGGGTCGCGGTGGGCGTCGGCGTCCGCGACCACCAGTGCCGCGCCACAGCCGGCCGCGGCGAACAGTTCCCACACCGACAGGTCGAAGGTCACCGGTGTACGCCAGATCAGCACATCGGAACCGTCGAGGCCGTAGTGGTCGCGCAGCCAGCACAGCTGGTTCACCACCGCGCGGTGCGGGACGGCCACGCCCTTGGGCACACCGGTCGAGCCGGAGGTGTAGAGGACGTAGGCCAGATCGTCCGGATGCAGTGACCGGATCCGGTCCGCGTCCGTAATGGGCGCCGGATCGAACCGCGACACCGACAGTTCGGTGATCGGCCAGCGCGGCAGCTCGGGAGGCAGGTCCGCGTCGTCACCCCGGGTCAGCACGGCGATCGGCCGGGCGGTCGCGCAGACCGAGCGGGTCCGGTCGGCCGGATGTTCCGGGTCCAGGGGCAGGTAGGCGGCACCGGCGGCGTGGATCGCGTACAGGACGGTCAGCAGGTCGGCGCAGCGGTCCATGGCGACCGCCACCACCGTCCCCGGCCCCACGCCCCGGTCGATGAGAGCGCGGGCCAATCGGTTCACCCGCTGCCCGAAGTCCTGATAGTCCTGTCGTTCGCCGGTCGCGGCGTCGATAACAGCCGTATTCCGCGGCGTGGCCGCGACCTGTGCCGCGAACAGATCCGCCACCGTCGCCGGGCCGGCGACGGTGCGCGCGCCGGCCGACCGCTCGGCCAGCGGCTGCCGTTCGGCCTCGGTCAGCAGATCGATATCGCCGACGGGCGCGGCGGGATCGGCGAGGACCGCGCGCAACAGCAGCTGGTAGCGGTCGAATATCGAGCGGATCGACGACTCGTCGAACAGGTCGGTGGCATACCCGAATTCGACCGCCATGCCGCCGGTGCCACCGTCGGCGGACAAGGTGTCGACCAGATTCAGGTGCAGATCGTATTTGGCCACCGCCGGATCGATCATCCGGGCCGTGACCGTCAGGCCGTCCATCCGCACCGCCGGGATCTCGATGTTCTGGAACGAGAACCCCACCTGGGTCAGCGGCGCGTGCGCCGTCGACCGGGGCGGGTTGAGCATCTCGACCAGCCGTTCGAACGGGATATCGGCGTTCTCGAACGCGGCCAGATCCGCCGCGCGGACCTGGTCGAGAACCGCGGCGAACGACGCACCGGGCGCGACCCGGGTCCGCAGCACCAGCGTGTTGACGAACATCCCGACCAGGCCGTCGAGGCCGGGTTCGCCGCGGCCGGCGATCGGTGTCCCGACGGCGATGTCACCGGTCCCGGACAGACGGGCCAGTAGCGCGGCGTAGACCGCGTGCATCACCATGAACACGGTCGTGTCGTGGCGGCGGGCCAGCGCGATCACCTCACGATGGAGGTCGGCGGGCAGTGCCGTGGAGTAGGTCGCGCCCCGGAAGGTCTGCCGGGCCGGGCGGGGCCGGTCGGTGGGCAGGTCGAGTACCTCGGGCAGCCCGGCGAGGGCCGAGCGCCAGTACTCGGTCTGCGCGACCGTGGGGCTGTGCGGATCGTCCTCGGTGCCGAGCAGTTCCCGTTGCCACAACGTGTAATCGGCGTACTGCACCGGCAGCGGCGCCCACTGCGGCTCGTCGCCCCGGCGCCGGGCCCGGTAGGCGGTCATCAGATCCGCGGCGAGCGGGGCGAGCGACGAGCCGTCGAAGCTGATGTGGTGGACCACCAGGACCAGGGTGTGGTCGTTCGGCGCACTGCGCAGCAGCGTGATCCGGAACGGGACCTCACGGGTGACGTCGAAACCGGCCGCGGTCGCCGCGGCGATCCGGGCCTCGACCGTATCGGCCGCGACAACCACCGGCTGCGGCGGCGCGCAGGCATCCGCCACCGGCACGATCACCTGGTGCGGTCCGCTGTCGCTGTCCGGGTAGCGGGTGCGCAGCGCTTCGTGCCGGCCGAGCACATCGGCGACCGCGGCCTGGACGGCAGCCACATCGAGGTCGCCCGACAGGCGCAGCACCAGCGGAATGTTGTACAGCGGGGATGCCGTGTCGAACCGGTTGAGGAACCACATCCGCGTCTGCGCCGGCGACAGCGGGATCCGCTCCGGACGGTGCTGCGGAACCAGTGGTTGCCGGCCGGCGGGCGCACTCGTGCGCAGCCGAACGGCCAGGGCCGCGACGGTCGGTGCGTCGAATACCGTGCGCAGTGCGATATCCACCCCGAATTCGGCGCTGAGCCGTCCGGCCACCCGGGTGGCCGACAGCGAATTGCCGCCCAGGTCGAAGAAGCTGTCGAAGGCGCCCACTCGCTCGATACCGAGCACCTCCGCGCACACCCGCGCCACGGTCTGTTCCACGCTGTCGCGCGGCGCGACGAATTCCGTGGTGGCCGCCCCGAACACCGGCTCGGGCAGGGCGGCGCGATCGATCTTGCCGACCGACGAGAGCGGCAGCCGGTCGAGGACCAGCACGGTCTCCGGGACCATATGCGCCGGCAGACGCTGCGCGGTGTACGCCAGGAGCTCCGCGGTATCCACCCCGTCGCCCGCCGGCACCACATAGGCGGCCAGCCGGGCACCGTGGTCGCCGCCGACACCCATCACATGCGCGACCGACACCGCCGGGTGCGCGGCGAGCGCGGCCTCGATCTCGCCGAGTTCGATGCGCTGGCCGCGGATCTTGACCTGGAAGTCGGTGCGGCCGGCGTATTCCAGCGTCCCGTCGGCGGTCCAGCGCGCCAGGTCGCCGGTGCGGTACATCCGGGTACCGGGCGGACCGAAGGGCGCGGCCACGAACGCGGCCGCCGTGGCCGCGGGCCGCCGCAGGTATCCGCGGGCCAGTTGGACACCGGCGACGAAGAGCTGACCCGTCACCCCGACCGGAACCGGCCGCAATCCCGCATCGAGGACCACGGCGTCGATCCCGCGGATCGGTCCGCCGATCGTCACCCGGTCGCCCACCGACAAGGGATCGCTGATCGCGACCATGATGGTGGTTTCGGTCGGGCCGTATCCGTTGAACAGCTCGCGACCGGGCGCCCACATGGCCACCGTCTCGGCCGGGACCGCCTCGCCGCCGGCCACCAGCACCCGCAGGGAGTCCAGGCCCTCCGGTGACATCGTGGCCAGCACACTCGGTGTCACGAACGCGTGCGAGACCCGTTGGGCGCGAATGAGTTCGGCCAGTTCCGCGCCGGCGAAGACATCCGGCGGCGAGACGACGAGCGCGGCACCGTTCGCATGCGCCATCAGCAGTTCCAGGACGACCGCGTCGAATCCGGGCGCCGCCAGCTGCAATACCCGCGCGGACGGCTCCACCCGGTAGCGCGCGCGCTGTTCGGCGGCGAAGTTCGCCAGACCCTCGTGCGTCACCGCGACACCCTTGGGAGTACCGGTCGAACCCGACGTGTACAGCACGTACGCCGTATCGAGAACATGGCCGGGCCGGGTCCGTTCCCGGTCGGTCACCGGCGCCGCCGATCCGGCGTCGAGCGCGGCCGCGGTGTCCGGATTGTCGAGTACCAACTGCGCGATCGACTCGGGCAGCAGTACCCGCGTGGATTCGACCGTCACCGCGATCCGGACCGCGGCGTCGGCGAGCATCAGCGCGATACGTTCGGCCGGATTCCGCGGATCCACCGGGACGAAGGCCGCGCCGGTCATCGCCACCGCCCGGATACCGGCCACGAACTCGACCGAACGCCCCAGGACGAGCGCGACGTGGTCACCCGGGCCCACACCCCGCGCGATGAGTTCGCGGGCCAACCGGTTCGACCACGCGTCCAGTTCGCCGTAGGTGACCGTCCGGTCGCCCGCGATCACCGCCACCGCGTCGCTGTCCGATACCGCCAGCACCTCGGCCAGGAGTCGAGGCGCCGCCGCCGGGGCGCCCGCGGCCGGGACCAGCGCGGCCCGTTCCGCTCCGGAGAGCACATCCACCGCACCGACCCGGATGCCCGGATCCGTCACGACCGCGTCGAGCACCCGGTTCAGCCGGGCCGCGAATTCCGCGACCGTGCGCCGGTAGAACAGATCGGTCGCGTAGTCGACGCGCAGGGCGACATCGCCACCGGCGGAGGCATTCTCCGCGACGGTGACCACGAGGTCCACCTTCGCCGTTCCGGTCCCCGGATCCAGGATCTCCACGGTGAGATCGGGTAACTCCAGGCCGGGCCGTTCCATGTTCTCGAAGGCCAGATACACCTGGCACAGCGGGGCGTACGCGGCCGACCGCCGGGGGTCGACCTCCTCCACGACCCGCTCGTAGGGCAGATCGCTGTGGGCGAAGCCGTCCACATCGACGGCGCGCACCCGCGCCAGGAAATCGGTGAACGATTCGCCCGGGCGGACCTCGGTACGCAACGGCACGGTATTGACGAACATCCCGATGAGTGGTTCCAGCGCGGGCTCGCCGCGGCCGGCCACGGCGGTGCCGACGGTGATGTCGTCGGAGCCCGACAGCCGGGCGAGCAGGACGGCGAGCGCGGCATGCACGACCATGAAGGTCGTGACGTTCGCCGACCGGGCCAGCCCTTCGATCCCGCGGAAGACCTCGGCCGGGATCGCGGTCTCGGTGCGGTCGCCGCGCAGCGACCGCTGGGCCGGCCGGGCCCGGTCGGCGGGCAGTTCCAGCACCGGCGGCTTACCGGCCAATTGCCCTGTCCAGTAGTTCAGCTGGCGGGCGGCCGGCGAATCCGGATCGGCTTCGTCCCCGAGCAGTTCGCGATGCCAGAGGCTGTAATCGGCGTACTGCACCCGCAACGGCTGCCAGTCCGGCGTCTTTCCCTGCACCCGGGCCTCGTAGGCGGTCGCCAGATCGGCCGACAGCGGCCGCAGCGACGATCCGTCACAGCAGATGTGGTGCAGGACGACGGCCAGGACGTGCCGGCACCGATCGGCCGAAGCGAACAGGGCGCTACGCAGCGGCGGCCGTTCGCTGACATCGAAACCGCGCGCGGCGAGTTCCCGGATCCGGTGCTCGATATCGGCTCCGTCCGCGGTCTCGGGAATCAGATCCAGCCCGGCGGCCACCTCCTCGGCCGGCAGGACGACCTGGGACCCCGCACCCTCGACGGCCGGGAACACGGTGCGCAGCGCCTCGTGACGCTCGAGTACATCGGTGAGAGCAGTCCGCAGCGCGGCCACATCGAGGTGGCCGGTCAGCTGCACCACGAGTGGGATGTTGTATGCCGCCGAGTCCGGATCGACCTGGTTGATCAGCCACATCCGGTTCTGGGCGGGGGCCGGCGGAAGTGGGTCCACCCGCGGCCGGGCGCGCAGGGTGGGGCGGGCCGGGCGGTGCGCGGCCGCGATATGCGCCGCGAGCCCGGCCACGGTCGGTGCGCCGAACAGATCGCGCACCGAGACCTCGCAGCGGGTCAGTTCGCCGATCCGGACGGCGGCGCCGGTGGCGGTGAGTGAATTGCCGCCCAGCGCGAAGAAGTCGTCCAGTACGCCGACCCGTTCGACGCCGAGAACGTCGGTGAACACATCGGCGATCGTCTCCTCGACCACCGTGCTCGGCGCGATATAGGCCGCGGCCGAATCGAATACCGGCTCGGGCAGGGCCCGGTGATCGATCTTGCCGTTGACGGTCAACGGCAGTTCGGGCAGCACGACGACGCTCGCCGGCACCATGTACTCCGGCAGGACCCCGGCCACCCGCTCACGCAGGGTGCCGGCGACGCCGGCGCCCGGATCGCCGACCGGCACCACATAGGCGACCAGCCGCGCCGCCTCCGTGCCGGGCCGATGGACGACCACGACCGCCGATGCCACCGCGCTGTCGGCCAGCAGCACATTACGGATCTCGTCGAGTTCGATCCGGAACCCGCGCAACTGGACCTGCTGATCGGCCCGGCCGCGATACTCCAGTTCGCCCCGGTCGTTCCAGCGGGCGATATCCCCGCTGCGATAGAGGCGTGCCCCCGGTGCGCCGAACGGGTCGGCGACGAAACGGGCGGCGCTCAGCGCGGACCGTCCGAGATATCCGCGCGAGAGCTGCGCCCCCGAAACATAGATCTCGCCCCAGGCCCCCAGCGGTGCCGGCCGCAATCGCTCGTCCAGTACATAGGTACGCAGTCCCGGCAGGGCCGTGCCGATCGCGCTCGGGGCCCCCGGCACCGCGATATCCGGAGTCAGCGGCAGATAGGTGACGAAAACGGTGGTCTCGGTGATCCCGTAGCTGTTGGCCACGACCGGCACCCGCGGATCGTGTTCGTACCATGCGGCCAGCCCCGCCGGATCCAGGCGCTCTCCCGACAGGATCACCGACCGCAGTGCCAACGGCCCCGCGGTCTCCCCGCCGGCCGCGTACCGCTCCCGTGCGGCCGCGAACTGCTGGAAGGCCGAGGGAGTCTGGTTGAAAACGGTCACTTTCTCGCAGGCCACCAGGCGTACGACATCGTCCGGCGATCGGGTGGTCGCGGTGTCCACCACGACCACCCGGCCCCCGGAGACCAGCGGCCCGAAGATCTCCCACACCGAATAGTCGAACGCGAAGGAGTGGAACAGCGTCCACACATCGCCGGCCCGGACCCCGATCTCGGCGCAGGCATTGATCAGGTACGACGCCACCGCGCGGTGGCCGATCGGCACGCCTTTCGGGCGACCGGTCGAGCCGGAGGTGTAGATGACGTAGGCGATATTGTCCGGCCGCAGCGGGCCGGATCGTTCGGCATCGGTGACCGGCGTACTGTCGCCGTCGAACCCGGTGCGGTCGTCGAATACGACGAGCCGGTCGGGATCGCCCGGCACAGCGTCGCGCAGGGCGGGCTTCGTGACCACCAGCACCGGCGCGGCATCGGTGAGCACGTAGTCGAGCCGGTCGGCGGGGTGGGCGATATCCAGGGGCAGATACCCGGCCCCCGATTTCAGCACGGCCAGGGTGGCGACAATCAGATCCGCGTCCCGCGGCATCGCGATGGCCACCAGGGCTTCCGGCCCCGCGCCGCGCGCGATGAGGGTGCGGGCGAACCGATTGGACCGCTCGTCCAGCTCCCGATAGGTCAGAGCGGTCGAGCCGCAGATCACGGCGACCGCGTCGGGAGTCGCCGCGGACCGGTCGGTCAGCAGTCCGACCAATGTCGTGTCCGCGACCGCACCGTCACGGCCCGCGAGTTCGCCGACAACGCGCTGCTCTTCCGCGGCATCGGTGAGGGGAATATCGACGACGGGGGTCTCCAGGGGCGATTCCAGCAGGCGTTGCAGGAATTCGACGAACCGCGTGGTGTGCAGCTCGAGTTCGTCCTGGCTGTACAGATTCGGATTACCGTGCAGTTCGAGTAGCAGGGGCCCGTCGGCGCCGGGACGGTAGAGGTTCAGCTGCAGATCGTCGAGCGCGCCGGAAGTGAGAGCGCGATAACGCCCGACGGCGGATCCGAGGCGAATCTCGCTGTCGAAGAACAGGATGTTGACGACCGGACCGAATGAATTGGCCGCCGTATCGGCGCTATTCGTCTCGCGCCGCATATCCTCGAACCGGTAGAGCTGATGCCGGATCGCCGCAACGAGTTCGGACACCGCCGCAGCGACCAATTCCGCGACCGTGGTCTGCGGCGTCAGCGCGAACCGGATCGGCACCATATTCGCCAGCATGGCGGTGGCGTGCCGCAGGCGCCGGTTCACCCGGCCACTCACCGGCATCGACAGCACCACATCGTCGGCACCCGTCATCCTGGCCAGGAACGCGGCGAACGCCGCGATCACCACCTGCGCGGACGAGGCCCGCCGGTTCTCCGCAAACCGCTCCAGCAGTTCGGACAGCCGGTCCGGCAGCTGCCGGCCGGCCACCTGATCGTTGTCGCTCCAGCGCGCGGCTCGCCCCGAAAGACTCACCGGTGTCGGCAGTCCGGATATCTTCTCGCGCCAATACGCCCGGTCGGATTCGAAGCGCGGACTCGCGTGGTACGCCCGGTCGGCCTCGGCGATATCCCGCAGATCCGCCGCCACCAGCGGCGGGGTCTGTCTACCCTCGATGATCGCGTTGTAGTGCTCGGTGACCCGGCCGATGTAATTGAACGCGCCGTATCCGTCGATGATCAGATGATGTGCGCGGCCGTACCACAGGTACCGCTGTTCGCCGATCTTGATGAGTTTGCCGACGGCCAGCCGATCCCGGCCGAGGTCGACGGCCTTGGTGCTGTAGTCGCGGCGCATCCATTCCATGGCCGCGGCGTAGGGGTCCTCGGTATCGGACAGATCCAGCAGAGCGTCGGCATAGGTGATACTGCGGTCCACGAATTGGTAGGGGCGGCCGTCGTGTTCGACTACTCGTACGACGAGCGATTCGGTTTCCCGCCCGACGATATTGACCGCCTCGGTGAGCCGGTCGATATCGATATCGCCCTCGATATCGACGTAATGCGCGATATTGACGTTGGGCCTGCCCGGAAGATGGTCCGCCAGCCACATGCTGTATTGCGCCCGCGACAACGGGATGAGATCCAGTTCGTGGTCGACAGCCATGGCCGATCTCGAATTCATCTTCCGACCTTCCGCTCAGACTCGGAGGCACCGGAGCACAGCAGAAAACGCCCCCTGCTGCGCTCGGAGCCTGGGTACGACTTCGTCGTGACGAAGCGGTGTCCACGCCCCTGCCACGCGAACACCTTTAAGAGCAAACAGCTATCAGATCGTGCGCCGGACAATTTATGCACATCGCCCGCGCGCCGTGCAACCGGGTCCGGCGTTTTGCCCATCGACGCGCCGACCACCCGACACGCGGAACCGGTGCGGCCTCCGCGGGACATGGTTCGGCCCAGGCCACAAGGGAAGTGGGTGCCGCGGAGACCCTCCGCGATGTGGTCACATATCCGGCGCGCCGCCGGCCTACCCGGATCGGCCCGGCGGAAGGAACGCCGCAAGCCACTCACCCGGCCAGGCGAGTATCCAGTTGTGCGCAGGTGGCTCTGTACGAAGGGGCCAGATACGGGAAGGCTCGTGCCGTGATCGGACGTCTCACCGCACTGTTCGCCGGGCTCTGGCTGTACGGCTTCTCGATGGCCGTGATGATCCGCGCCGCAGTCGGTCTGGACCCATGGGACGTCTTCCACCAGGGGGTCACCCGACAGGTGCCGATCAGCTTCGGCACGGTGACCGTACTGACGGGCGCGGTGGTATTACTGGCGTGGATTCCACTGCGGCAGTGGCCCGGTGTGGGCACGGTGAGCAATGTGGTGCTCGTCGGTGTCTCGGTCGACGCGGGACTCTGGCTGCTCCCGCATTGGGAGTCGATGCCGGCCCGGGTGGGCGCGATGGTGCTCGCGGTCGTACTCAACGCACTGGCCAGTGTGCTGTACATCGGCGCGGGGCTGGGGCCGGGTCCGCGCGACGGTCTGATGACGGGGCTCGCCCGCCGGACCGGATGGTCCATCCGCCGGGTCCGGACCATTCTCGAGGTGGCGGTCCTGAGCACCGGCTGGCTACTCGGCGGCAGCGTCGGTGTCGGCACCGTGGTCTACGCGGTCGCCATCGGACCGCTCATCCAGCTCATGATCCCTCTGGTGGCCGGCCGGTTACCCGGGTTCGACACCCCATCACCCCGGCGGTCGCCGGACGCGGAGGCGGTTCCCGGACCCGCCGGGGGCGAGGACGGACCGGTACCCTCCGGCGCGTGACCCCGGGTGATCCGCTACCGCGTCCGCGCGCCGGAGCCGCGGCTCCGGGCCGGTCCGGAGACCGAACGGGCGGCGCCGGTGTCCCGGCGTCGCCCGTTCGGAGGCTCGATCAGTCGCGGAAGGCGTCCTTCACCTTCTCACCCGCGTCCTTCAGGTTGGACTTGGTCTGGTCGGCCTTGCCTTCGTTCTTCGTCTCCTCGTCGCCGGTGGCCTTCCCGAGCTTTTCCTTGGCCTGACCGGCGAGATCTTCGGCTTTGTTGTCGAGCTTGTCCTTCGCACTCATCGCCTGTCCCCTCTCGTCGGATGCGACCGGCCGACGGTCCGGCCGATCGTCGGGCGAATAACCACCGTGCGCCCCCTCAAACACGCGCCCGCGTAACTTCCCGGAACACCGCGCCACCCGTGTATCCCGCCGGGACCTGCGTACACCGGGCGAAACGCCGGGTTCCCGGCCGCAGGCGGTGTCCTACTCGCCCGTAGCGCCGCACCTGCCTATTCTGCTCCGACGACAACGGAGTCGGGAACCGTACCTCCCACCACCCGAGCAGATCGGCAGGCCCGTGAACGCCACAACCATCGACCCCCTCCCGACCCCGGCCGCGTCCGGTAGACGGTCCGAGGCGATCCACCGCTTCCTCGTCAAACCCGCCGACGCGGGTATCGCGGCCGCGGTGGACGGCGGCAAGCTCCTCGAATGGATCGACAAGGTCGCCTATGCCGCGGCAGCCCAGTGGAGCGGCCGTTACTGCGTCACCGCCTATGTGGGCAATATCCACCTCGACCGGCCGATCGCGGTCGGCGAACTGGTCGAGCTGCACGCGAACCTCGTCTACACCGGCCGGACGAGCATGCACATTCTGGTCAGCGTCTACTCGACCGACCCCACCCGGCAGAAACCGGTCCAGACGGCGCAGTGCCTCACCATCTTCGTCGCCGTCGACGAGGCCCGGCGGACGGTCGCGGTACCCCAGTGGGAACCGGCCACGATTCTCGAATTGCGGCGCCACCGGCAGGCCCGGGCCCGGATCTCGGTCCGCAAGCGCATCGAGGAGGCCATGGCCACGCAGCGCTACACCGCCGCCTCCACCGCCCCGAGTGCGACGTTGCGGTTTCTGGCGGCCCCCTCGGATATCAACTGGGGCGGCAAAGTGCACGGCGGCCGCACGATGGGGTGGATCGACGAGGCCGCCTACGTCTGCGGCGCCGATTGGGCCGGCCAGCATGTGATCACCTCCTATTTCGGTGGGATCCGCTTCTACCGGCCGATCGTCATCGGCCATATCGTGGAGGTCACCGCACGGCTGATCCATACCGGCCCGCGCAGTATGCACATCAGCGTGCACGTGACCGCGACCGATCCGCATTCCGACGAACCGGCTCTCGCGGCGCACGGTCTGGCCGTGGTCGTGGCGGTGGATGCCGCCGGCAAAGCGCGACCCATCCAGCAGTGGACACCGGTCTCCGACGAGGACCGGTCCCTGGCGGCCCATGCCCGTCACCTCGTGGACCTGCGCGCCGAGGTCGAACCGTTCGCCACCGCCGCCGATCTACCGGCCGACGCCGAGCCCAGCCATTTCCGCGCGCCGCTGCCGGGCTGAGTCCGCCCGGCCCCGCGTGACCGAACCGGGTCGGAGTAAGTGTGGTGCCCTTACCGGCGAAGCGCCGAGGGACGGCGATCCGCCGGCAGCGCGGGTCGGCGG
>NZ_JBKOOL010000035.1:0-39415 GCF_046764065.1 Nocardia sp. NPDC002869 | reverse complement strand
CGTCGGGTGTTATCGGAGTGTTCGGGTCGGCCTGTTCTTCCTATTTGCTTCCTCCGGCATTTTCGCGGACTTTGTCCGCGGCCGCGGCCGCCAACCCGGCGGTCTTCTGGGCTCCCGGGCCGGACGGGGTGTTCGGGTGGGGGCGGGTCGGTGCCTTCTTCTTGACCGCCGCCATCCGGTCGCCGAGGCCGGCCATGTCCGCGGGGGGCGAGGTTCAGGCCGACCATCCGGCCGGGACATCACGGGTGCGTGTTCGGCTCCGCCGCCCCGTTTCGGGGTTGTGGCCCGGGCATGTCATCGAGCGCGGCACGAGGGCGGCCGAATCTCGGGGGCCGGTGTACGAACGGGCCGTGGTCGTGGCGGGAAGTCGGTCAGCCCGTGATCGTGCACGATCGGTATGCCGTAGCGGCGCTCGAAAGCGGTCCGCAGTTCCGGGCCGGTTTGCGCGGTACTGCAGATGGCGATCCGCACCGACGAGATATGCGGCCGGGTCCCGCCGGGCAGCTCGGACAGCCGGCGGTACACCGCCGGGGCCGCCGCGAAACAGGTGGCGCCGCTGGACTCGATCCGGTCGAAGAATGTCGCGGGATCGAACGGGGCTATGGTGGCACGACCGTCGGCGAGCAGCGGCGCCAACACCCCCAGGACGATGCCGTCGACATGGGACAGCGGCTGGATCGACAGACTGTGGTCGGTACCGGTGATCGCGAAGATCTCGATCGCCAATCGGCACAGCGCATTGAGGTTCATATGGTCGAGCACGGCAATCGTCGACTCGTCCCCGGATCCCCCGACGGGCACGAGCAGCGCCGGTGCGTCGTCACTCACCCGCGCCGGCTCGGCAGTGTCGGGATCGGCCGCGGCGAGCCGGTCGGCGGAAACGACGGAGCGCACCGGGCCGGCAGGGGCCGGATCATGCGCGGCGACCAGAACCCGGGCGCCCGCACGGGCCATGCGGCGGCCGGCTGCTCCGGCGGGTGACGCCGGATCGAGCGGGGCGACAGCGGCGCCCACCCGCCACGCGGCGAAGAGGGTGACGACGAAGGCGGCGGTATCGGACAGCATGACCGCGAGCACGTCGCCGGTCGATAGACCGGCGACGCGCAGCGAGGTCGTCGCCCGCCGCACGGCGTCCAGGAACGCGGCATTGTTCAGTTCGGTGCTGTCGTCGGAGACGGCCGCGGCGTATGGAGCGAGTACCGCACGGCAGTCCGGGAGTACTGCAAGGTTCATAGGCGATCCTCGGGGCAGTGGTCCAGGTGTTGTGCGTCCACGGTAAGAATTTCCGGCCGCCGGGTCTCCGTCGCGCGCCGATGAAGTCCACGGTGGTCTTTGTCTCCGGGAAACAAGCGGATGGACAGTTCCGGCGGGCGGCCCGGACAGAGGTACGGTTGACGGTGTGACGACCGCACGTCACGACACCGCGTACGCAGACCGCTTGATCGCGGAGACAGCTGCCCGGATGAACGTACGGGTGGGCGAGATCAGCGCGGCCATCCGCACCTATATCGAGGATGATATCGCCGATCTGCGCCACGATCCGCAAACCGGCGACCTGCTCGGTGAGAGCGTCGAAGCGAATATCGCCACCGCGCTGCACGCCCTGCGCTATCACGTCCCAGTCGCCGATATCCAGGCGGCGCCCGCCGCCGTGGACTACGCCAGGCGCCTGGCTCAGCAGGGCGTACCGGCCCACTCGCTGGCTCGCGCCTATCGCGTCGGGCAGCGCCGGCTGACCGAGATGGTGTTCGCCGAACTGCACACGATGGCCATCCCCCTCACCGAACGAATCGGCGTGGTCGAACGCGTCGCCTCCGCGCTGTTCGAATACATCGACCACATCACCGAACAGGTCCTCGGCATCTACAGTGACGAGCGCGAACAATGGCTGGAAAGCCGGAACAACATCCGCGCGGTGCGGGCGCGCGAGGTACTGGGCAGCCGCCAGACCGTCAACGTCGACGCGGTCACCGAGGCGATCAACTATCCGCTGCGCCGGCACCACCTCGCCCTCATCCTCTGGTGCCCCGAGGGCGAGATCGACAGCGAAGCCGTCTCGAATCTGCAGCGGTTCGTCCGTGAACTGGCCGACGCCCTCGGTGCGGCATCCAATCCGTTGGTCATCGCCGCCGACCGGATCAGTGTCTGGGCGTGGCTGCCCTTCGGCTCCGAGCCGGCGGGCCTGGTCGCCGCGGTACGGAGATTCGTATCCGGCCGCCGAGATGCCCCGGACGTCGCGATCGGCACCCTCGGCGCCGGTGTCGACGGCTTCCGCCGCTCCCATCGCAGCGCACAGCGCGCATGCTCCGTCGCTCGGGCACACGGGCTGTCCACTCCTGGTGTTGTCGCCGCCGACGACCCGGGGCTGACAACCGCGGCGCTGCTCGGCGGCAGCGTCGACGAAGCGCGCGACTGGGTGAGCGAGGTGCTCGGCGGCCTGGCCGGCGACAACGAGCACGACGCGCGACTGCGCAATACGCTCCGGTTGTTCCTGGGCGCCGGATCGAGTTACAAGGCCGCCGCCACCGAGCTGAATCTGCATTCCAACTCCGTCAAATACCGGGTCGGGCGCGCCATCGCGCGACGCGGCCGCCCGATCGGCGCCGACCGGCTCGATGTCGAGCTGGCCCTGCTGGTGTGCCACTGGTACGGCCCCCTCGTCCTACGGCCGGAACCGAACCGGTAGCTTCCGGATCCGATCAGGCGCGGTCCACCTCGACCATGAAGACGATGTGCTCAATGCCTGGGCGATGACCGTGGTGTTGTGGGGCGCGCCGGCCGTGCTGTTCGGGCCGGGCGTGCTGCCGTTCCTGCTGCTCCAGGTCGTCTACGGATTCTCGTTACTGGAGATCTTCCTCTTCCACCTGCAGCGGCACAGCGACCATCATGCGGCGCCCACCCGGCGCTACCAGACCCTGCGCAGTATGGACGGCGCGCCCGAACTGCCCGCCGGGTACGCCGGCATGATCACCTTGGCCTACTTCCCGCCGCGCGCGCTCCAGCGCCCACCCCGACCGCAGCCCGCCCCATACGCTGCGCGGCAGGAAACTCCAGAAGGATTCCGCGAACCGGGCGCTGGCCGGGTCTTCCGGGGTGGCGACCCGGACGTGATGACCGCGGTTGTGCTCGATGGAGAAATGCCCGTAACCGGTCTGCGCCAGCGTGATCTTGGATGGGCCGGTGGCGGCCAGCGGAATGTTGCCTTCGATCGAGGTGGAGACCCACGGTCCTTCGTCGAGTTCGACCACGGCGACCGTCAGCGGCGTCGTCTCCCCGCGCCCGCCGAACAACCACAGATACCGCTTCCGGTCACGCCACACCCCGGAACCCGTCGATCAGCGGCCGAACGTGGTTGTGATCCTCGCCGACGACCTGGATTCGGCGACCACGCCGGTGTGGCAGGCGATGCCGCGGACCGCCACCCTCATCCGTGACCGCGGGATGGAGTTCACCGACGCGTTCGCGCCGATGCCGATCTGCTGCGCGGCCCGTGCCTCCATACTGACCGGCGAGTACGGGCACAACACCGGTGTCCTCTACCAACGCCGGCGAAGTCGGCGGCTTCGAGACCTTCCGCGCCCGGGGCAACGAGTCCCACACCATCGCCACCGCGTTGCACGGCGCGGGCTACCGAACCGGTATGGCCGACAAGTACCTCAACGGGCTGGAGGACGACCCCGGGCACATCCCGCCCGGCTGGGACGACTTGACCAGTGCGAATACGAGCTGTACGACCTGCACACAGACCCGTACCAGCTGACCGATCTCGTCAAGACCCCCGAAGGACGCGCCGCGCACGCCGACCTGGTCGCCACCCTCGACCGGCGCCTGGCCACCCTCACCGCGTGCGCCGGGGTGACCTGCCGCTGACGACCGGATCACGGGGGCCTCGATCGGATCGGGCCGCTCAGCTACGCACCGGGCGCGGCCACCCCGCAGTGGTCAGCGGCCGCGACGCATCCGCCGTTCCGGATTTCTCAGGTCGGCCACTTCCCGGTCATGCGGTGGTACGCGAGTACCCCGGCCCGGTCGACTGATGCTTTGACCAGGCCGAACACCGCGCCCTGGAGAGCGGCCGCGAACAGGACCTCGCGCCAGCCGTAGTCGGGAGAGGTCGCCGCCGGGGCCTCGTCCTGGCCGGCGGCCCGGCGCCAGAGCTGACGGAACACCGCGTGCGCCGCCATCCCGCCGAGGACCCCGGCCACCGTGCCGATCGGCTTGTACAGCAGGTTCATGATTTCCTGCCTCGTACGAGCAGCCACGCCACCAGCGCGGCGGCGAGGGCCGCGGTCACGGCGGGTACCGGATAGCCGCGCAGCAGTTCTACCGTCTTCCGGCCACCCGCCGCCACGGGCTCGGGTGTCCCGGCTTCGGCCCGTTCGAGGAGCTGATGGGCCTGCGCCTGCACCTGACCGGCGCGATCGCGGACCGTGCGCTCCACCTCCCCGGCCCGGTGCCGTACCTCCTCGGCGGCATGGTGCGCGGTGTCCTGCGCACGCGCCCGCACATCGAACTTGCCGGCGAGTTCGTCCACCGTCTCCCGAAGTTCCTCCCGGACCTGGTCGCGGTCGCGCCGCAAGGCGTCCCGGTCCTCGTCGACGGATCGTCCTCCGTTCTCGGTCATCGCTACCTCCGGTGGGTGACGGTCTCGATATCGGCGCGCGCCCCTGCCAGGGCGTCCGTGGGCACCGGCGGTGCGCTCGCTGTAATACTCCGCTTCCCGAGCCAGGTGAGGGCGGCCCCACCGGCGAGTAGTACGGCGCCGACGATCAGGGCCGCGGCCCACCCCGGCAGAGCCAGCGCCAGCGCCAGGGCCACGGCCGCGATCACCGCCGCACCGCCATAGAACATCAGCAGGCCACCCGCGCCCGCGAGGCCGGCGCCTTTGGCCGCGGCGCTCGTCTTTTCCTGCATCTCCAGCCGGGCCAGGCGCATTTCGTCACGCACCAGCCTGCTCACCTGAATGGTGGCCACATCGACGAGTTCGCCGACCGACCGGTCGTCCCCTGACTGCCGCGTAGGCGGCTGTGCCGTCCGAGTCATGTGCTACCTCCTGTCCGGCGGGCGGATACCCGCCGGACCCCGGGCCAAACGACACTGCGACCGGGTGAGAATTCGATCCGGCCCGCGTCCGGCGCGCCTAGCCGCGGGCCGCCCGGTTCACCCTGGTCAGGACCGCATGCAGTTCTTCGAGGTCGTCGAGGCCCATACCCAGCCGTTCGACCACCGCCGGCGGGATCTTCTCGGCCTCGGCACGAAGTGCCCGGCCGGCGGGCGTGAGGTCGATGACGAGGTTTCGTTCATCACGCGGGTCGCGAGTGCGGGTGATGTAGTCCAGTGCCTCGAGACGTTTGAGCAACGGGGACAGCGTCGGCGAATCCAGTTGGAGCAGTTCGCCGATCTCCTTGACCGACAGCGGGGCGTCGCCCCAGAGGGCGAGCATCACCAGGTACTGCGGATGGGTGAGCTTCATCGGCTCCAGCAGCGGCCGGTAGATCGCCAGCACGGCGCGGTTGGCCAATGCCAGGGCGAAGCACACCTGCCGCTCCAGCCGCAGTGGATCCTCGATCGTGCCGTCCATGGACACCTCCTCGGAGATCGGATGATACGTCCGTGCCCCGCCGGGCCTGCGTGAGCCGGGCGGCAAATAAGTCGTGCGCTAATCGTTAGCGTACGATACATTATCGGACAACTGGAATGGGTGAGCCGTCCGATCCGCCACCCGGAGTCGAGGAGCTGCCGATGCCCGCACGACCAACGCCGACCCCCGTGCAGCGGATCCGCTATATCTGCGGCCTATCCTTACCGGCCCCGCTGACGGACTGGGTGCTGGCGGACCTCACCGGCCCCGGAGCCGCCCGGCGCTATCTGCTGCGCTTCCTGGTTCCGGTGATCGCGCCGCTGTGCCTGCTCCTACTGCTGCCCGGGCCGCTCTGGATGCACCTGTCCATGATGGGACTGCTCTACATTCCGCTCGTCTACTTCACCGTCGCGCTGCTCTACGTCTACCGTCGCCACCGCCTGATCCAGCACGGTCTCGACCCCGACCTCGCGGACGTGGTGGAACGACGCCGGCACGCCGACGACCGCCTGGCCTACGAGCGCCGCTACGGCATAGCGGCCTAGCGACGGAGAAGGTCGCGATCGCGCCCTGCCGTGGGCGCGGCAATACCGGCCGGACGCCCCGGTTTCAGCCGGTGGGCTGCGAACTCAGCGGCGCGGCGATGTCTTCCAGCGATTGCCGCTCGGCACGCACCCCGAAGAGCAACTCGACGATTCCGCCGAGCATCATCATGACCGCGCCGATGGTGAAGGCCAGCGCGGTGCGACCGGCGTCGCCGTCACCGGTGAGCTCCGCGAATACCAGTGGTCCCGCGATACCGCCCGCGGCGGTGCCCAGGGCGTAGAAGAACGCGATGGCCATCGCCCTGGTCTCCATCGGGAAGATCTCGCTCACCGTCAGATAGGCGGAGCTCGCGCCGCAGGAGGCCACGAACAGCACCGCCGTCCAGCAGGCGGTGAGCGTGACGGCGGTGAGGTCGCCGCGTACCAGCAGTAACGCGGTGAGCAGCAACAGCACACCCGATCCCAGGTAGGAGCCCGCGATCATGGGTTTACGGCCGATGGTGTCGAAATAGCGGCCGAGCAGCAGCGGCCCGAAGAAACTGCCCAGGCACATGACGGCATAGAAGTAGCCGGTGCGATCACTGGGTACGTCGAAGGATTCACCGAGGATGACGGCGAAATTGAAGGTGACCGCGTTGTAGAGGAACGCCTGGCCGATGAACAGCGCCAGCCCGAGTACGCTGCGGCGCGGATACTTCCGGAACATGACCGAGGCGATTTCGCCGAACCCGGTGGAACGCCGCTGCCGCACCTCGATGGTCTCCGCCACCGGTGGCAGGTCGGCACCGGTGTCCCGGCGCACCTGATCCTCCACCGCGTCGACCAGTTCCTCGGCCTGCCGGTCACGGCCGTGGATGAACATCCACCGGGGGCTTTCCGGAACATGCCGGCGCACCACGAGCACCAGCAGCCCGAAGAGCACGCCCATGCCGAACATGAGGCGCCAGCCGATATCCGGCGCGAACAGTTGCGGATTCAGCGCGGCCACCGAGAGCAACGCGCCGCCGGAGGCGCCCAGCCAATAGGTGCCGTTGATGACGATATCGATCCGGCCGCGGTACTTGCTGGGAATCAGTTCGTCTATCGCGGAATTGATGGCCGCGTACTCACCGCCGATGCCGAGTCCGGTGAGGAACCGGAACAGGACGAACCACCAGACCGAGAAGGAGAACGCGGTCATAGCGGTGGCCACGAGATATACCACCAGCGTGACGATGAACAGCTTCTTGCGGCCGTAGCGGTCGGTCAGCCGGCCGAAGACCAGGGCCCCGATACACGCGCCCGCCACGTACATCGCCGCCGCGAGCCCGGACACCTGCGCCGACGAAATGGCCAGACCACTGTCGGGCTCGGACAGTTTCGTCGCGACACTGCCGACGACGGTGACCTCGAAGCCGTCGATGATCCACACCGCGCCCAACCCGACCACGATCATCCAGTGCCAGCGTGCCCAGGGGAGCCGGTCGAGGCGGGCCGGGATCCGGGTACGCACCGTCGTCATGGGGCGGGTCTTCCCGCGCGCGGTAGCGGCAAACCCAGGCGCCCACCCGGGTCGGCCGATCCGCTGGTGAGAGCGGGATGCCGGGGTATACGGGCGCTATGGCGACGACGTTGCGGCGCACTGTGCCCACCCACCTGCTGTACTTCTTCGTTCTCGGTGACGTGCTGGGCGCCGGGGTGTATGTACTGATCGGCGACATCGCCGCGCAGTCGGGTGGCGCGGTGTGGGTGCCGCTGCTCACCGCGCTCGTACTGGCCTGTCTCACCGCGGGCTCGTATGCCGAACTGGCCACCCGGTTTCCGCGAGCGGGCGGCTCGGCCCACTACGTGACCCGGGCGCTCGGGCCGGCCGCCGGCGCCTTCATCGGCTTCTGCATGCTCGCCGCGGGCGTCGTCTCGGTCGGTGCGCTGGCCCGCGGCTTCGCCTCGGATTATCTGGCCGAACTGATCACCCTGCCCACCGCGGCCGTCGTCGTACTGTTCCTGAGCGCACTCGCACTGCTCAACATCCGCGGTGTCAAGGAATCGCTCGGCGCGAACGTGGTCGCCACGGCCGTCGAGGTCGGCGGGCTGCTCCTGGTCATCGGTCTCGGCGCCTGGGTTCTCGTCCGCGGCGACGGCGAGCCGGGCCGGCTCGTCGAGCTGGGCACCGCCGAGCACGGCGCGGTCGGGGCGACCCTCGCGGGCGCGGTACTCGCCTACTACTCGTTCGTCGGGTTCGAGACCTCGGTGAATCTGGCCGAGGAAGTGCGGGATCCGCGCCGGGCCTACCCGCGGGCACTGTTCGGCGCGCTGCTGACCGCGGGTCTGGTGTACGTATTACTCGGGGTGGTCGCCGGGGCGGTCGTTCCCACCGAGGTGCTGGCGGAGTCGAGCGGTCCGCTGCTGGAGGTGGTCCGGACGGCCGGCGGGGTGCCGGAACGCCTGTTCGCCGTGATCGCGCTGGTGGCGGTCGCCAACGGCGCACTGCTGACCGGCATCATGGCCTCCCGGCTCGCCTACGGGATGGCCCGCGATGGGCTGCTGCCCGGGGGCCTGGCCCGGCTGCTTCCGCGCCGCCGAACCCCCTGGGTGGCCGTACTCGCGACCACGGCTCTCTCGCTGCTGCTGGCGCTGACCGGCGAAATCGCGGCCCTCGCCGAAACTCTGGTCCTGCTCCTGCTCGTCGTGTTCACGGCGGTCAACGCGGCTGTGCTCCTGCTGCGCCGGGAACCGGACGGCACGGGCGCGTTCCGGGTCCCGACCGTGGTGCCCTGGCTCGGACTGGCATCCTGCCTTTTCCTGTTCACGCGGATCGACGGTGCGGTGTGGCTGCGCGGACTGATCCTGCTGGGATTCGGTCTGGTGGTGGGCGGTGCGCAGCTCGTCCGCGCGCGCCGGACCCGCGGATCCGGGCCGGCCCGCTCCGAAGTGGCCGGTGCCCCGAATCCACGGCAGGAGGGCTAACCCAGCTGCCGCTGCGCCGGCCACAGCTGCGCCCAGGGCGCCCGTACGGTACGGCACACGTACATCGCCGCCCCTTGCTCGTCGTTGTCGATTCCGAGCCCGTTGTCGATACGGCCCGCCGCTTCGGGAGCGGAATCGGCACAGAAACGCTCGACTTCCGCGCGGGTGAGGCCGACGGTGAGAATCGGGCGGGAATCGGCCGGTGGCCCCCACCACCAGTAGGCATTGTGGCCGCTGCGCGGAACCGGGAGGTCGTACGGGGCGCCGAAACGCTCGATGGCCGCGGCTTCGCCGTAGTTGGCGGTGAGTAATTCCGCGTCCGGCGCCGAGCGGGCCCTGGCCTCGGCGATCCGGTCGGCGAACCGCGGCCAGCCGACCATTTCGCCGGCGTCGTAATTGAGCGCGAGAATCGGCGAATCGCGCAGGGCGGTGACGGGCAGAACCGGCAGGAACAGGACCGCCGATACCGCCGCGTTCAGCGCGACAACCGCGGTAGTCGCGGCGAGTCGCGCCCGGGTACGGGTCAGCGCCGGCACCAGCGCGGTGGCGCCCGCGGCCGGCAGCACCGGGTACATCCCACCCAGGTAGTAGGCCTTGCCCCCGGTAACCAGATACGCCACGAACAACAATGCGTAGGTGAGCGCGAAGGCACGGTAGCGCTGTTGCCGGGCCAGCCACCACAGACCCCCGCCCCACAGCACCACCATCAGCGGCCCCATCAGGCCGAACTGCAGCAGTACGAAGGCGGCCGGGCCGTCCGAGGTGCCCGACGAGCCACCCGCGATGGCTCGGCTCATCTCGAGCTGCGGCAGTCCGTTGCGCATCTGCCACCACAGATTCGGCGCCCAGATGACCGCGGCGTTCGCGAGTGCGACCGGGAAATACCTGGTGACGAACAGTTTCCGTGGGCCGAGCAGCAGGAATGCGCACGCCAGAACCAGCAGCGGTAGCGCCAGCAGTGTCTTGTTCTGCAAACCGATACCCGCCAGCACTCCGGCGAACAACCACCAGCGCCGATCCGATTCGGGCCGCAGCAGCCGCAGTACCGTCACCACCACCGCCGACCACACCGCCAGGTCGAAGATCACGGTGCCGAGCTGATGACCGCCGCCGAGGAGGAGCGCGGAAGAGGCCGCCGCGGCGGCGGCCAGGGTCTGCGCTGCCCGGCCGCCGCCCAGTTCACGGGCCGCCCAGCCGGTACACACGATCACGGCGGTGGCCGCCACGATCGCCGGGATCCGAAGAAGCACCAGCGAATCCGCGTCGATCGCGGCCATCGCCCGGGCCGGCAACGGCACCAGTGGCGGCTGGTCGGCATACCCCCAGTCGAGCCGCCGCCCCGCGGCCAGGACGTACATCTCGTCCCGGTGGTACCCGTACCGGTCGGCACACCCGGCGAGCAGGACCGCGAAAACACCTGCCACCCAGTACATTGCGCCGTCCTACCCGCTGCCGGCCGCGGGCCGGGTCACCGCTACGCCCCCGGTCGATCCTCGCACGAGCGCCCGGCCGCTCGCTCGGTATCCACCACGCCGCGGCGGCTCGGTTCCGACGCCGCCGGTTCCTGCCCGGTGGATGGGCGTATCAGGTGGCCCGGCGAGCACGGGCACGCCGTTTACCCTCGTGCATCGCCTGGACCTGGGGAACCGGGATCGTATGTCCTTCGGTGACCAGATCGGCCGGAATCGCCTGCGGGCCGGGCATGACGGCCGACCAGAGGTCGGTATCCGCCAACAGAGCGGGCACCGTCCGTATCGTGAAGTCCGCCGGCGTCACCTCGTCGAGGTCGGCCCAGGCGAGCGGGAACGAGACGGGAACACCGGGGCGGATACGCGGACTGTAGGCCGCGACAACGGTCGCGCCGCCGGTGCGTGTCGGGTCGAGAAAGACCTTGCCACCGCGGTCCTCCTTGATGAACGCGGTGGTGGCGAAACCGGGATCGAGGCGCTCGGCCCGGGCGGCGATCGCCCGCGTCGCCGCGGCCGCGTCCTCGTGGCGGGTACCCGGCGCGATCGGCACGAACACATGGGCTCCTTTGGCGCCGCTGGTCTTCACCGCGCCGGTCAATCCGGCGTCCGTCAACGCCGCGCGGATCAACTGTGCCGCCTCCGCCGCGTGCCGGAAGGACTGCCCGGGTGACGGGTCGAGGTCGAGGACCAGATGCGTCGGCCCGGCTCCGGGATCGGAAGTGACCAGAGTGGGGTGGTATTCGACAGCGCGCTGGTTACCGAACCACAGCAGGGTCGGCATATCGTCGCACAGCGCATAGGAGATCTCGCGCCGCGAACTCTCCGCCCAGACCGTCGTCCGCCGGACCCACTCGGGCGTGTACGTCGGCAGGTTCTTCTGCATGAACGGCTCCTGCCCCGGCCGGACGCGGACCACCGACAGCGGGCGGTCCCGCAGCACCCGCACCAGGCGCTCCCCGACCGCCTCCAGATAGTCCAGCAGGTCTCGCTTGGTCGCCTCGGCGCCGTCGAACAGCGGCTGATCCGGATTCGTCACCGGAACCCCGCGGCGGACCTCGTCACTGGTCATCGCCTCACCATGCCCGCCGGCGGCACCGCGGTCAACCACGGGCCACCGCCGCGGCGGCAACCCGGGCACACCGCGCTCCCGGAGCGGACGGCCACGACAGCGCGCAAGACCATATTTCGGTTGCGCATCGCGCGCACGATCCGGATCGTTGCCCTGTGCCACCACGAACCCCGATACCGGCTCCGCCCGACTCCCGACCACTCGAGGAACGCCCGGACCTCACCGGCTGGCGGCGCCGGCACGACCGGCGGTCGTCGAACGCCGCCCGGCCGATCCCGTCCGGTAAGCAGTACCGCCGCAGGCAGAAGCACTCGAAACCCCAGGATCCCGACAGCCGCCGGTGACGGCGGGCCGAGCGGTCCGCGAAACATCCGCTGCCGCAATCACGATGTCCGGACAACGCGCTTTCCCATTTTCCGGCACATCGGAGCAGCTATGAGCGACACCACCCAGCGCGACACCCTGCGAATGCGTGAGGACCTGCGACACGCCTGCCGGCTCCTCGGACTCGACGACCGGCACGGCGCCTGGATCGCCCGCGAATTCGCCCCGTGGGCGACCGGATATCTCGCGCGCCGGGTGACCCTCGAACTCCGCTACCGGGACGCCGACGCGGCCTGAAGTCTTCCCGAGTTGCCGAATTCAGCCCGATCGGCTGTGATCGGAGAACGTGAGCGGAAACGGCAGCGTTTCGAACATCGGGGTCCCGGTCGCATCGGACCGCCGGACCGGACTGCGCGCGGGGGCGGTGACCGCCGCGGCGGCCGCCTTACCCGTCCCCACCGCATCTGCGGCAAGCCCGGTGTTCGGGCACGGCATCGCCTCCGGTGATCCGCTACCCGACGGCGTCGTCCTCTGGACCCGGGTGACCGTCGGGCCGCAGGCTCTGCCGGGATCGGGAATCGGCGCCCCGGCCACCGTCCGGTGAGAGATCGCCGAGGACGCGGGGTTCACCACGGTGGTCGCCGCCGGCTCGCTCACCGCGAGCGCGGAGTACGATCACCGGGTCGCGTCAGATGGAATGGCTCACCGCCGGATTGGTTTCCGGCTCCGCGCGCTGGCAGGTGGTCGGTAATTCGGTCATGATCGCGCCGCTGGCGTTCCCACCACTGGACCCCCAGACCACCGCGGCCGTCACCGAAGTGTTCGGTATCCCCCGCGAGGGTCTGGCGCCCAACACCGACCAGTGGGACGGCTTTCCCGCCGACCGCCGCCGCCTCCTCCAGGCCCTGACCGACCGCGGCGTCGGCGACGTCGTCTTCCTCACCGGCGATATCCACAGCTCCTGGGCCTCCGACGTCCCGCTCGACGCCGCGCGCTACCCGGGCGGCCTACCGCCGGAGCCGAATTCGTGGTCCCGTCGGTGACCTCCACCGGGATCGGGGATATGCTGCCGCCCCCGCGGCGCACGGGTTCGGTCGCGCTCGCGGAGTCGGTGCGGGCGCTCAACAAGCACATCCACTACACCGAACTCGATTCCCACGGCTACGGCGTGGTCGAACTGGTACCCGATCGGGTGCGGATGGAGTGGTACTACGTCGGAGATGTCACCGACGCAGGCACCGACGTCCGAAGAGCGGCCGCCTGGGAACTGCCCCACGGCGGCCGCCTCCGGCCGGGCGGGTGATCCGTCGGCAGGACCGAGGGTCACTTCGATCGTCCACTCGGACGGAAGGCCGCCGGGCCCGCCCCGGTTCTGCGGCTCCGGAGGCTGGACAGAGGGATACAGTTCGGATCACCGTCTTATTAATCATTCCCCCGTGACCGCGATATTGCTTCAATGCCGCTATGCACCAGTCTCGTTCTCTTGCCGCGCGTTTCCGACTCCGGTCGGTCGCGATGCTCCTCGCCGTCGCCGCTGCCGGGATGGCGCTGACCGGGTGCAACAGTAGTGACGGCCCCGGTGGCGCCGCACTCGATACGCCGCTGCCCACCGAGGTTCCGCCGGGCACCACCCTGGTGGTCGCCGACCAGCAGGAACGTTTCCAGACCGCGCTGCGCGCCTCCGGTGAACTGGAGAAGTTGCCGTTCAAGGTGGAGTTCGCGAATTTCATCGGCGGCCCGGAGATCCTGGAGGCCTTCCGGGCGGGGGCGGCCGATGTGGCGCCGGTGGGTGATGTGCCGCCGATCCATGCCCTCGCCGCCGGCCAGGACGTGCCGATCATCGCGGCCTATCAGACCGATCCGGCGGGGATCCAACTCGCTGTCGCGCCGGGTGTCACGGCGACCCGGCTGACCGATCTGAAGGGTAAGAAGATCGCCTATGCCGAAGGGACGGCTCAGCAGGCGGCGGTGTTGCGCGCACTGGACAAGGCCGGTTTGACCACGTCCGATGTCGAGCTGGTGCGGCTACAGCTGGCCGATTTCAACGATGCGGTCCGCACCGGGCAGGTCGATATCGCCCCGCTGAACGAGCCGCGGCTCACCCGTTTCCTGCGTACTCCGGGCGCGACCGTGATCGCCGATTCGGAAACCACCGGCATCTATCACGGCCTGGGCTATTTGTACTCCCGGCGGGAAGCCACCCAGGATCCGGCGAAGTCCGCCGCGCTGCGCGCCCTCGTCGGGGCCTTCGTGCGGTCGTTCCACTGGACCAATACGCACCGGGACGAGTGGGCCCGGATCTATTACATCGAGAATCAGAAGCTCAGCGCCGACGATGCCGGCCGGATCGTCGATTCGCTCGGGGAATTCACCTTCCCCCATCTGGATCAGAAGCTGATCGACGCGCAGCAGGCGACCATCGATGTCATCGACGCGGCCGGTCAGCTGCCGCGCAAGGTCGAGGCCGCGGACGGTTTCGATACCCGGTTCGACCAGGTGATCAGCGAGACCGTGCCCGCTGTGGGCGCACGATTCGAACGGGAGGCACAGTAGTGGCCACCTTGGATATCTCCGCGGGCGCACGGGCGGATTCCGCCCCGCTCGCATCACCGGCCCGGTCCGCCCGGTCCGGGCGCCGGGTCCGCCTCGGGCCCGGCCGGCCGATCCCGTTCGGTTTCGCGCTGGGTCCCGTGCTGCTGCTGGCCGCCTGGGTGATCGGTTCGCTGTCCGGCGCCCTCGATGCCGAGACGCTACCCGCGCCGTGGGATGTGGCCCGGACCGCGGGTGATCTGATCGCCGACGGCACCCTGCAGTCCAATCTGCTCACCTCGTTGCAGCGGGCCACGATCGGTCTCGTACTCGGGGTGTCGATCGGCGTGGTACTCGCGCTGGTCTCCGGCCTGAGCCGGATCGGTGAGGCGCTCGTGGACGGCCCGGTGCAGATCAAACGTTCCATTCCGACCCTCGCGCTGATCCCGCTGTTCATCGTGTGGTTCGGGATCGGCGAGGAGATGAAACTCATCGTCATCACCGCCAGTGTGCTGGTACCGGTGTACATCAACACGCATGCCTCCCTGCGCGGAGTCGACGCGCGGTATGTGGAGCTGGCGCAGACGGTCGGCCTGTCCCGGTGGGGTTTCATCCGCCGGGTCGCGCTGCCCGGTTCCCTGCCGGGCTTCTTCACCGGACTGCGGCTGGCGGTCACCATCTCCTGGCTGGCCCTGGCGGTGGTCGAGCAGGTGAACGCCACCAGCGGTATCGGCTATCTGATGACCCAGGCACGCACTTACGGGCAGATCGACGTGATCGTGGTGGGACTGGTGATCTACGGGCTGCTGGGTCTTTTCGGCGACCTGGCCGTCCGCGCGCTGGAGCGGAGGGCGCTGGCATGGCGACAGACACTGTCGGACTGACCGTCCGGGTCCGTGCGCTGCGGCGCGGGTTCGGTGACCGGGTCGTGTTGCGCGGGGTGGATCTCGATATCGCGCGGGGCGAGTTCGTGGCGCTGCTGGGCCGTAGTGGTTCCGGTAAGAGCACCC
Source organism: Nocardia sp. NPDC002869 (assembly GCF_046764065.1). Taxonomy (NCBI): domain Bacteria; kingdom Bacillati; phylum Actinomycetota; class Actinomycetes; order Mycobacteriales; family Nocardiaceae; genus Nocardia; species Nocardia sp. NPDC002869. The sequence continues at coordinate 23,942 of NZ_JBKOOL010000035.1, read as the reverse complement.
TGCTGCGGGCACTCGGCGAACTGGACCACGAGGTCGCCGGCGACGGGGAACTCACGGTCCCGCGGGAGCGATCGGTGGTGTTCCAGGACTCCCGGCTGCTGCCGTGGATCAGGGTGCTCGACAATGTCACGCTCGGCCTGAGCGGTCCGGGCGCCGCGCAGCGCGGCCGAGACGCGCTGGCGGAGGTCGGCCTGGCCGGCCGGGAGAAAGCCTGGCCCCGGGAACTGTCCGGCGGCGAACAGCAGCGGGTGGCGCTGGCCCGCTCCCTGGTCCGCGAACCGGCCCTGCTGCTCGCCGACGAACCGTTCGGCGCACTGGACGCACTCACCCGGATCCGGATGCACGGACTGCTACAGGATCTCTGCGCCCGGCACCGCCCCACGGTACTACTGGTCACGCACGATGTGGACGAGGCGGTGCTGCTCGCCGATCGAGTGCTCGTCCTCGACGAGGGCCGCATCGCCGTCGACCTGTCCATCGAGCGGGCCCGCCCGCGCCGGCACGGTGATCCCGCCGTCGCCCACTACCGCGAACAACTCCTGGCCGCGCTCGGTGTCTCCACCGAACCCACTCAGTACGAGGACGATGCCCGATGACCGAACCACGCCGGCTGAGTCTCAACGCGTTCATCTATCCCGCCGGGCACCACGAAGCGGCGTGGCGCCATCCGGCCAGCCGCCCCGACCGGATCTACGATGTCCGCTACTACCAGGAGATCGCCCGCACCGCCGAGGCCGCGACCTTCGACGCGGTGTTCTTCGCCGACGGACCGGCACTACGAACCAATGTGGCCTACAACGCCGCGCCCGGCCTGGAACCCATCACGCTGCTGACCGCGATCGCCGCGGCGACCACGCATCTGGGTTTGATCGCCACGGCATCCACCACCTACTACGAGCCCTACAATCTGGCCCGGCTGTTCTCGTCGCTGGACCATATCTCCGGTGGCCGGGCGGGCTGGAACATCGTCACCACCGGCACCGATCTGGCCGCCGCCAATTTCGGGCTGGCACGCCATCCCGATCACACCGAGCGCTACGCGCGTGCCCGCGAATTCGTCGACGCCGTCACCGCGCTGTGGGACAGCTGGGAGGACGACGCCATCCTGCTCGACCGCGCCGGCGGCCGGTACGCGGACCCGGACAAGATCCATCCCATTGATTTCGCGGGCGAACACCTGCGGGTACGCGGACCGTTCAATTCGGCCCGCACGCCGCAGGGGTATCCCGTGCTGGTGCAGGCGGGAGCGTCCAACGACGGTCGCGCCTTCGCCGGACGGTACGCCGAGGCGATCTTCACCGCGCATCAGCGGCTGAGCGATGCCCAGGCGTTCTACCGCGATATCAAACAGCGGGCGGCGGATTTCGGCCGCGCATCCGACCAGGTGAAAATCCTGCCCGGGATCAGTCCGTTCATCGCGGGCACCGAGTCGGCGGCGAAACAGCTGGAGCGGGAGTTCAACGAGCTCACCGTGCCCGAGTACGGCATCACACAGCTGGAATCGCTGGCCAACGAATCGCTGCGGCATCTCGAACTCGACGAACCGTTACCGGTCGAATTGTTCGCCGATGCCGGTGATGTCACCGACAATTCGGCGAGCCGGCGTCAGGTGGTGGCCGGGATCGTCGAGCGGGAACGACCGACCCTGCGCGGTCTGCTGCACCGGCTGGCGGGCGCGCGCGGACACCGGGTCTTCGCGGGCACCCCGGAGCAGGTGGCCGACACCATCGAGGAGTGGTTCCGCTCCGGTGCCGCGGACGGTTTCAACGTGATGCCGCCCTACTATCCCGGCGGCCTCGAGGTCTTCACCGAAACCGTGGTCCCGATCCTGCGGCAGCGCGGGCTGTTCCGGACCGAGTACACCGGAACCACCCTGCGCGACCATTTCGGACTGTCCAAACCGGCGAGCCGTTACGCGCGGCAGCCGGTGGCCGGGTAACAGCGGCTAGCGCGCTCCGCCGCGGTCGGACAGGGCGCTGACCAGATCGGCCGCGGCGGTGGCGAGTTCGATCCGCGCGACATGTGGCAGGGTGGCTGCGAGCTTTCCGGCGATGGCCGCCTGGATATCCGCACCGATCGCCACTCCCTCGGCCGTCGGCGCCACCCGGCTGATCCGGCGATCGGCCGGATCGGGTTGCCGCGCAACATAACCGCGGCGTTCCAGCCGGTCCACCATGCCGGTGATATTGGTCTTGTCGCATCCGAGGGCGGCGGCGAGTTCACCGAATGTCGGATGCTGTGCCTGCACCAGGCAGAGCAGCGCGATCTGCTGGGCGGTGAGGCCGAATTCGCGGGCTATCGCCCCATAGAACGCGTTCACCTCACGGTAGAGCCCGCCGAGGGCGGCAACCAGGTCGTGATCGTTCACTGCCACGACGAGCAGTTTAGATGATCGATGGTTGACGAGGCAGGATAGTTAGTCGAGTATGTCGACTATCCATATACCATACTTTTGGAGGCAGTCGTGCCCGTCGCAGTGGTCACCGGAGGTTCCCGCGGTATCGGCCGGGCGATAGCCCGGCGACTCGGCGGCACCGGCGCCTCGGTCGTCGTCAACTACCGAACCGACCGCGCGGCCGCCGCGGAGGTCGACGATTTCGATCGGTGTCCTCCGGCGCGACCGTCACCCACCGGCCCGGGTCCGGCCTATACGCGGCCGGAAAGGCCGCGTCCGAACAGCTGGTGCGGGTACTCGCCCGGGAACTCGCCCCACGCGCGATCACGGTCAACAGTGTGCTGCCCGGCGCCGTACGCACCGACGCGCCGGCCGCCGCGGGGGTCGGGCAGGCCGACCGGAGCGCGGCGACGATCCCGATGGGCCGAATCGGCGAACCCGCCGATATCGTGGGCTTTCTCGTTTCCGAGGAGGCCCGGTGGATCACCGGCGCGTCCCTACCCGCCTCGGGCGGGGCCTTCTGAACCCGACGGGCGCAGCTACGCGGCGCGGGCGCGGCTCAGGCCCCACTCCTCGGCCAGGAGCCGGTGCGAGGTGAGGCGGTCCTCGTGCCGGTGGGTGACGCTGGTGACGACGAGTTCGTCGGCGCCGGTGAGATCGCGTAGCGCGGTCAGGCGGGCGGCGACCGAGGCGGGGTTTCCGACGAATTGAGCCTTCACCCGGTCGTCGACCAGCCGCAGTTGATCGTCGGTCAGCGCCGGCGCGGTATCGGGGTCGAGGTATTCCGCCGCCCCCGCGCCACTGCGGATACCGGCCACCCAGTGTCCGTAGGTGGAGGCCAGATGCCGAGCGGCCGACTCCTGCGCGGCGACCACGACATCGGCCGAAACCACCAGGTACGGTTCGGGATAGCGCGGTGAGGGACGGAACGCCTTCCGGTATGCCTCGACCGTTTCCAGTACGGTCCCCGGGGAGACGTGGTAGTTCGCCACGAACGGCAGCCCCAGCGAACCGGCCAGCCGGGCGCTCTCGCCGCCGCTGCTGCCGAACAGCCACAGCTCGACCCCCGCGCCCTCCCCCGGCACGGCGTGCAGGGCGACGCCGTCGGCGGTCGCATACGTGCCGGCGAGCAAGGCACGGATCTCCTCGACCTGCCGGGTGTAGTCGAGGGGTTCGGCGCCCGGTAGCCGCAGCGCTTCCAGCGAGGCCACCAGCCTGGTGGTATCGCGGATCCGGTCGGGCGCGAATGGGGGCGGGATCACCACACCGTCGCGGACCTCGGTGGGACGTTGCGGGGCGGGTGCGGCCGGGGCGGTCGCGGACCGGAGCTGTCCGATCCGATGCGCCGAACGGCCCAGCCCCAGATCGAGCCGGCCGGGGTACAGGGCGTCGATGGTGCCGAACGATTCGACGACCGAGGCCGAGGTGCGGTACCCGGCCTGGACCGCGGCCGAACCGACGCGGATGGTCTCGGTGGCGCCGGCGATGAGGGCGATCAGTTCGGTCGGCGCCGAGGAGGCGACCGCGACGAAATGGTGTTCGGCCACCCAGAACCGCCGGTAACCCCACGCCTCGGCGTGCCGGGCGAGGTCGATGGTGTTCCGGATCGCCTGCCGGGCGGTGGATCCGGTGCTGATCGGCGACAGGTCCAGAACGGACAGGGGTACCGTCATGAGGCGCGCACTTTCTCGTCGGCTCGATGGGGATGGCGCAGACCCAGATGTTCACGCAGGGTCATGCCGGTGTACTCGGTGCGGTAGGTGCCGCGGTCCTGTAGTTCCGGGATCACCGTGTCGACGAATTCGTCCAGCCCGGCCGGGGTGAGGTGGGACACCAGGATGAATCCGTCGGCGGCGTCCTCCTGGACGTAGCGGTCGATTTCGGCGGCGACCTCCGCCGGCGACCCGACGAACTGCTGACGTTCGGTGACCTCGATGATCAGTTCGCGGATCGTGAGGTTCTCCGCCTCGGCCCGGGCCCGCCACTGCTCGGCCACGGCCCGCGGATCCCGGGCGTGGCGCACCCGGCCCTGGGTGATGGTCACATCGTCGAGCGGTTCGATATCGGGTAGTGGGCCGTCGGGGTCGTAGGCGGACAGGTCGCGGCCCCAGACCTGTTCCAGGAAGGCGATGGCGGTCTGCGGGCCCACCTGCCGGCGCCGGATGTACCGCGCGCGTTCCTCGGCGTCGGCCCGGTTGTCGCCGAGGACGAAGGTGGCCGCGGGTAGGATCAGCAGGTCGTCGCGGTGGCGGCCGTACTTGGCGAGCCGGCCTTTCATATCGGTGTAGAACTGCTGTCCCGCTTCGAGTTCGCCGTGCCGGCTGAAGATCGCGTCCGCGGTGGCGGCACCGAATTCCCGGCCCTCCTCGGAATCCCCGGCCTGCAACTGCACCGGATATCCCTGCGGGCTGCGCGGCAGGACGAACGTGCCCTTGACATCGAATTGACTACTGCGATACCGGAATTCGGGGAGCGCTGTCGTGAACACGCCCTGTTCCCGGTCGACGACGAGCGCGTCGGCGGGCCAGCTGTCCCACAGCGTGCGGGTCGCGGCGATCACTTCCGCGGCCCGCGTGTACCGCTGGGCGTGCTCGAGGTACCCGCCGCGGCGGAAGTTCTCGCCGGTGAACGCGTCGGAGGAGGTGACGGCGTTCCAGGCGGCCCGCCCACCGGAGAGGTGATCGAGGGTCGCGAATTGTTTCGCCAGTTCGAACGGTTCGTTGAAGGTCGTATTGATGGTGCCCGCCAGGCCCAGCCGGTCGGTGACCCCGGCGAGGGCGTTGAGCACCGTGAAGGTGTCGGGGCGGCCGACGACGTCCAGATCGTGGATCCGGCCGCGGTGCTCGCGCAGCCGCAGACCTTCGGCGAGGAAGAAGAAATCGAACAGTCCGCGTTCGGCCGTCCGGGCCAGGTGGACGAAGGAGGCGAAGTCGATCTGGCTACCGGATTCCGGATCGGTCCAGACAGTGGTGTTGTTGACCCCCGGGAAGTGGGCGGCGAGATGGATCTGCCTACCCGACTGCGCTTTCGGCATATCAGCCCCGTTCCGTCGCGTAGCGGTTGTGCGGACGCGGCAGGCCGAGCCTGCCGCGCAAGGTGGTGAGCGGGGCCGGGAGCCGGTCCAGGAATGAGGCGAGGGCCAGCGGCCGCAGCACGATGCCGTCCGCGGCGCATTCCCGCCGCACCTGCTCGGCCAGCTCCCGCAGGGTGTCCGTGGTCCCCACATGGCGAAGGCCGGCCGGGCCGGCGGTGGCGGTCCACTCCTCCAGTTCGGCCACCTCCTGCGCGGCCAGCGCCGCCGTCGGTGCGAGATGGGCCTCGAGGTCGAGCAGCACCCGCACCTGCCGGGGATCGCGGCCCGCCGCGGCCACCGCGTAGCGCAGGACCGACCGGGTCTCCGCGGCGGTGGCCGGATCCGGGGCGGTGATCCGGATCAGATCGGCGTACCGCACCGCCGTCCGGGTCGCGTGCGGACCGGCGGCGCGCACCGCGATCAGCGGCTGCCCCTGCGGCGGGCGAGGCGTGATCGACGGGCCCTTCACCGAGAAGTTGTCCCCGGCGAAATCGATGGAGTGCAGTTTGTCGCGATCGATGAACCGGCCCGTGCCGCTGTCGCGGATCTCGGCGTCGTCCTCCCAGCTGTCCCACAACCGGGTGACCACCTCGATCGCCTCGCCGGCTTCCCGCCACAGCGAATCCTCGGTCTGCTCGGCCTTGCGGCCGAACAAGCGGGCCTGCTCCCCACCCGGCGAAACCGTCACCTCCCAGCCCGCCCGGCCGGAGGTCGCGTAGTCGAGGCTCGCGATCGCCTTCGACAGATGGAACGGTTCGGTATGGGTGACCGGGGCCTGCGGGATCACGCCGAGCCGGGTGGTGGCCGTCGCGACCCGGGCGGCGATACCGACCGCTTCGAGCCGCCCTCGCGCGCCGCCGGATTGCAGGGCGAACGAATCCGGCAGGAAGACCAGGTCCAGGCCGGCCCGGTCCACGGCGGCCGCCGCGTCGACCCAGTACCCCCCGGTGAAGAGGTCCTCGGCCCGCGAGTCCGCGCGCCGCCAGGACGCGGGATGCACTCCGGTACCGGACAATTCGACAGCGATCAGCAGGGGCGACACCTGTGTCATCAGGCGGTCCTTTCTCTCGGCCGGTGCCGGCGCGCGGCCCCCGGCACCGCCAGCAACAGTTCCCGGGTGAACTCGTGCCGCGGCGCCTCGAAGATCTCCGCGGTCCGGCCCGTCTCCACGATGCGGCCCTCCCGCATGACCGCCACCCGATCGCTCATCTCGCGGACCACCGCGAGATCGTGGGAGACGAACAGATAGCTCAGTGACAGTTCCCTCTGCAGCGCGTCGAGCAGGCCCAGGATCTGTTCCTGCACCGAGACATCCAGCGCGGACACCGGTTCGTCGAGGATCACCAGATCCGGGCGCAGGGCCAGGGCGCGGGCGATGGCCACCCGCTGGCGCTGCCCGCCCGACAGTTCGGCCGGGCGGCGTTGTGCGGCGGAGACCGGCAGCGCGACCTGGTCGAGCAGTTCGGCGACCCGGTCACCGCGGGTCGGCCGGTCGCCGACTCCAAAGGCCCGCAACGGTTCGGCGATGATGGCGCCGACGGTCAGTTTCGGGTTCAGCGAGGCGTACGGGTTCTGGTACACGATCTGGACGCGCCGCCGCCACTCCCGCAGCCGGGCCCCGCGCAGTCCGCCGATATCGGTGCCGTCGAATTCCACGGTGCCGCGGTCGGGTTGCTCCAGCCGGGCGATGAGCCGCGCGGTGGTGGACTTACCGGAGCCGGATTCGCCGACGATCGCCAGGGTTTCGCCGCGATCGACGGTCAGCGAGACATCGGTGACGGCCGCGAGCGTGGTGCCGCGCGCCACCCGGAAGGATTTGTGCAGACCGTGGGCCGACAACAGAGGTGTGGCGGCGGGGGCACGTGCGGGTCGGCGTGTCCGGCCCGTTCCCGAGGCGGCGGCCAGCAGTCGGCGCGTGTACTCGTGTCGTGGCTCGGTGAACACTTCGGCGGCGGTACCGGATTCCACGATCCGGCCGTGCCGCATCACCACTATCCGGTCGGCGCGGTCGGCGGCGACACCGAGGTCGTGGGTGATCAGCAGGACCGCGGTACCCGATTCGGCGGTGCGACCGGCCAGATGGTCGAGGATGCGCCGCTGGACGGTGACGTCGAGCGCGCTGGTCGGCTCGTCGGCGATGACCAGGCGCGGACCGCAGGCCAGGGCGATCCCGATCAGTACCCGCTGACGCTGGCCGCCCGACAGATCCTGCGGAAACTGCCGGGCCCGCAGGGCCGGGCGATCGATTCCGGCCTCGGTCAGGATCCGGATCGCCTCGGCCGCGGCGGTACGCCGGTCGGCGCGGCCGTGGATCCGCAGCGTTTCGGCGACCTGGTCACCGATACGCAGCACCGGGTTCAGCGAAACCGCGGGATCTTGCGGTACCAAACCGATCTGGGCGCCGCGGATCCGCCGCCAGCCGCGGGCCGGTAGCCCGTCGAGCCGCTCTCCGGCGAAGGTCACGCTGCCCGCGGTGACCGCTCCGGCACCACTCGACAACCCGATCACCGCGTGGGCCAGGCTGGATTTCCCCGAACCGGACTCCCCGACCACGGCGACCGTCTCTCCGGTGCCGATCGTGAGGGATATCCCGTCGACCGCGGTGGTCGATGCCGCGGCGGTGCGGTACTCGACCACCAGATTTTCGACCTGTAGCAGCGGGTCCCCCGGCGCGCTCACAACGACCACCCGGTCAGAAAGAGTCGCGGCAGTTGTCCTGCGAGCCCGGACTGGAAGCGCCAGCCGGCGCGCAGGAAGCCGCGGACCCAGCGCGCCGTGGCCACCAGCGGGTCGCCGGCTTCCGATCCGACGGGTGCCGCTTCGCGGCCGCCCCACGTACGGGCGGTGTAGTGACCGGTCCGTGCACGGGCGACTTCGTGACGTCTCACCGCAGTCCCTCCTGGGCGAAGGCCCGGCCCAGGCGCTGGGTGGCGAGCACCACCGCGACGATGACCAGCCCGGGTAACGTGGTCAGCCACCAGGCGGTGGCGAGATAGTTGCGTCCCTCCGAGATCAGCGATCCCCATTCCGGAGTCGGCGGCGCGGCGCCATAGCCGAGGAAACTCAGCGACGACACCGCCAGCACCGCGAGACCGAACTCGACGGCGGCCAGCGCGGCGACCGGCGCGTACGAATTGCGCAGGACGTGCCGGAACAGCACCCCGTACCAGCGCACCCCGCAGGCGCGGGCGGCCTCCACGTACGGCGCCTGCCGCACCCGGAGCACTTCGGCGCGCATCACCCGGGCGAACCGCGCAATGAGCGCGACACCGACGGCCGCCGCGACATTGCCGGTGCCGAAACCGAGCACCGTCACCAGGGCCAGCGAAACCAGAAGTTCCGGAATCGACAGCAGCACATCCACACAGCGCATGACGATGCTGTCCAGGGTTCCGCCCATCACGCCCGACACCACCCCGAGCAGCGACCCGGCCACCAGCCCGATCGCCACGGCGAGCACGGTCGCCGTCAGCGACAGCGCGGCCGCGTGCACGACCCGGGTATAGAGGTCACGACCCAGATTGTCGGTACCGAACCAGTGCTGCGGGCTCGGGCCCCGGAACTTCTCGCTCGGTACCCCGGTCAGCGGGTCGCCCCGGGTGAACAGGGCGGGCACGGTCGCCCAGCCCAGTACCAGGATCAGCACCGCCCCGGAGAACACCACAGCGGCCGCGGTCCGCCCGCGGCGCGGTGTCCGGATCTTCTGGCGCGGCGGTGCGACGAGTTCGCGAACCTCAGACACGGGCCGTCTCCTTCCCACGGAACCCGTCCACCACCCGCGCGTCCACCAGCGGATACACCAGATCCACCAGCAGGTTCACCAGTACGTACACCGCCGCGCTGAACACCACGATGCCCTGTACCACCGGAATGTCCTGGTTCAGCACCGCGGTCTGGGTCAGGCGGCCGACACCGGCGCGCGCGAACACCGTTTCCACGATCACCGATCCGGCGAGCACCGTGCCCACCCAGACTCCCGCGATGGTGAGCGCCGGGCCGACCGCCGCGCGCAGCACATGCCGCCGCTGCACCCAGGCGCGGGACGCGCCCTTCGCGAAGGCGACCGCCACGAACGGCTGGTTCCAGGTGGCGATCAGGTTGCTGTAGAGCACCTGCGCGATCACCGCGCCCACCGGCACGGCCAGGGTGGTCGCCGGCAGGATCGTCCCACTGAACCCGGTACCCCCGAACGCGGGCACCAGGCGCAACTGGAACGAGAACAGATGCAGCAGGATCAATCCGACCCAGAAGGTCGGCATGGCCGCCCCGACCGGCGGCAGGGCGGTCAGCAGGTCGCGCAACCACGTGCGTTCGGTATAGGCCGCGGCCAGTGCGAGAGCGGCGCCGAACACCACGGCGAGCACCAGCGTCGTACCGGCCAGCGCCAGCGTGGAGGGCAGTGCCTCCCCGATGGCCTCGACGACGGTCTGCCCGGTACTCAGCGAATGCCCCAGGTCACCGCGCACCGCGTGCACCACCGCGGTGGCGTACTGCTCCCACACCGGTTTGTCCAGCCCGTACCGGGCCTGCAGTTCGGCGACCGCAGCGGCGTCGATCGGCGTACCGGGACTGGCGTCCACGGCGAGCTGCACCGGATCGGCGGGGAGCAGGTACAGCACCGCGAAGGACACGGTGAACGCCGCCCACAGTACGCCGGCCGCCTGGAGCACACGCAGCAGCACATACCGGGTCAGCGTGGTCATCGGCCGCTCAGCCAGGTGTCGTAGAACTGCAGTCGCGCCGAGGCCTCGAAGGTCAAGCCCTGCACCGTGTTCGCGACCCCGATGGCCTGGGAGAGCTCGATGGTCGGGAGCCACAATCCCTCGTCGAGCAGCAACCGCTGCGCCTGTTCGATCAGCTCGACACGCTGCGCGCTGTCGACGGTGGCCAGCTGGCCCGACAGCGCGGCGTCCAGCGAGGGGATCGCGCCGCGGTCGTTCAGGTTCCGGGCATCCAGGCCGAAATTGGTGCGCAGGATATCGCCGTCGGCCCGGGTCACGTTGTAGTAGATGGTGTCGAAATCCTTGGTGTTCTGCCGGACGGTGTAGTCGGCGTTGGCGGCAGGTTCCAGCCGCAACTCCACACCCGCCACCCGCAGTTGCTGCTGCAGGAGCTCCAGAATGGCCTGGTTACCGGCGAATGCCGCGCTGAACAGCACCCCGAAGGACAACCGCTCACCGTTCTTGGCGCGGATACCGTCGCCGCCCGGGACCCAGCCCGCCGCGTCCAGCGCTCGCTTCGCCGCCTCGACATCGAAGCCGAGCTCCCCGCTCAGATCGATATAGCCGGGCGTCGTATGGGCCAGTGGGCTGGTCGCGGGCCGGAACTGCGGGCCCAGCACCGTATCGACGAGTTCTTGACGATCGACCGCGGCCAGCAGCGCGGTGCGCACCGCGCGGTCGCGCAGCGGGCCCCGCGTCACATTCGGTTGCAGACCGAAGGTGATTCCGGGGTTGGAGGCGGTGGCCACCTGTCCGCCCGCGGCTTCGATCTGCGGGGCGTCCTGGGGTAGGGCATCGCTGGTCGCGTCCAGCTGACCGGATACCAGGCTGCCGGTGCGTACTCCGGATTCCGGGACCACCGTGAATTCGATCCGGTCCAGATACGCCTCGCCCTGATGCGCGAACACCGCCGAGCCCCAGTGGTAGCCGGCGCGTTTGGCGAGCGTCACCGAATCACCCTGGCGGTACTCGGCGTAGGTGAACGGACCGCTGCCGATCGTCTCGCCGAGGCAGCGCTGCTCGGCCTCTTTCGCGGTGGTGGCGGCGGCGAGAATGCCCAGCTGCGGGGTCGACGTCGCCTGCAGGAACTGCACATTCGGGGTGCTGAAGCGCACCCGCGCGGTCCGCGGGTCCACCACGTCGGTGCCGGTATAGCCGGCGAGGTAGGTGGACGCCAGCGGCGCTTTGGCGCCGCCCAGTACGTGCACGATCGAATCGAGCGTGGCACGGACGGATTCCGCGGTCAGCGGGGTGCCGTCGCTGAAGGTCACGCCGTCGCGCAGATGGAAGGTGAAGGACCGCGCGTCCGGGCTCGCCTCCCAGCGCTCGGCCAGCCAGGGCCGGATTTCACCGGTCTCCGGGTCCTGATCGGTCAGCGAGTCGGCGACCTGGCGGGTGACGTAGATCGTCTGGTTGGTGCCGCTCTGCGCCGGATCGGAGCAGGTCGGCGCCTGGGAGAGGCCGTACCGCAGGGTTCCGCCGGGCTGCGGCGGACCGCTGACACCGGTCTGGGTCACCCCGCCTCCGCACGCCGCGAGGGCGAACGTTGCGGCGAATACCCCGAACAGGGCGACGGGTCGTTTCATCGAGTTCTCCGGATCGCACCGCGCCGGGAGACCGGCCGCGGCATCGTCGGGCCGGTGCCGCCCCACGGCGGCCTCCCGGATGCTGAAAAAGACGTTAGGGAGCGACCGGCGTGGCGTCGCCGGTCTCGATCACTCTGAATCCAATCCCGAACACGCCGATCGGGTGGCCACCGCCGATATCGAGGCCCTCGCCGGGCTGGGCTCGGCCGAGAACATGGTGGAGGGCGCGGTGGTCGGCACGGTACTCGGCGACAGCCTGCTGGCCGCGTTGCGACGGGTGGCGCACGCGGAAGCGTCGCGGAAACGCTTCGGCCGGACCTGAGGCGATCCGGTCGCTCGTAGCGACAAAAACGCCCCTCCAGCTATGGGTCGAGCGGATTGTTCCGCGTCACGATCAGGGGGTCGGCCGGGGTGAACGGCAGCTCCGGCAGTTCGTCCTGCGCTTTGCCGAAGGTGGCCGCCAGGACCTTGCGCGAATAGGCGCTCATGGACGCGCGGTAGCCGATATCGGCCGGCGTCGGCTGATCGAAGAAGATCAGCAGGTGCACCCGGGGGGCGTCGACCACCTCGATATGGTGCGGGTAGGCGCGCGGGACGAAGTACACCTCGCCCTCGTTCACCGTGTAGGTGTCCAGGGTGCCGTCGGGGTCCATGATGGTCATCCGCGCCGAACCCTGGTGGACGTACCCCATTTCGGCGGTCACCGGGTGCCAGTGCGGTTCGCGCATACCGTCCTCCCGCACCCGCAGCGAGTACATCGAGATATCGTGCAGCGCGGGCCAGAACTGCCGGCGGGCGGTGCGCGCGGACCCGACCGGGGAATCGAGCGGAGCGGGCATCGCCTCGAGGGCGAAGTGGTGCGGATCGCCGAAGTGGGCGCCGACGGGAATTTCCGGCTCGCCGTCGCGGCGCGCCACCAGGCGTGCGGTCGTACTGCGGCGGATATCGGCGAAGGCCGCCGCGGGTAGATCGTAGGTGTTGCCGAGCACGGCATCGGTCATCGCGCCCACGGCGGCGCTGAGACCGAAATCCTCGGGACGTTCGTGCCGGAAGGCCAGGACGAACTCGGCGTCGGTGTCGCCGACGTTCTCGACGTGGTGCAGGGCGCCGGAGTCGATATGGAACATCTCCCCCGCGGTGACCAGGAAGGAGGAGAAGCGGCTGCCGTCGTCCAGCACCGAGACCAGCGCCCGGCCGGCGGTGCAGTAGGTGAGCTCGGTGGCATTGGCATGCCAGTGCGGTTCGCGGAAGGCGCCGGGGGCGAGCGTGAGGCGTTTGATGGAGAGCCCCGAGAGGATCGGGAAGTTATCGGCGGTGAGTCTGGTCAGCGTGCCGAGTTCGCTGCGATAGATTTCCTCGCCCTGCCACAGCGAGGCGACGTGGACCGATGGACTGCGCATAGATCCTCCTCGAGCGCCGATGGCCCCCTATCGATCATGCGCCCTCGGCGGACCACCGGCCCGCACCGGACGCCGGCGCCGCGCACACCCCGGCGATTCGCCGCCGTTACTTCGACGCGGCGTCACGGTCGAGACCGCCGGTGGCGGCGGGCGACGACGTTGACTTTGCCGAAGGCCAGGCGTCTACTGAAGATCTGGAACGTCGAGCTCGTTGCAGCTGGTGGTGGGTGTGGTGAGCGATAGGAACAGCGCGGATGCCGTAACCGGCGAAGCCATGGCGCTCGCGTATGTCGCCGCCGCACCCACAGGCCGCGAACCCGACCGTTTCCGTCTCGTCTCGGGCCGGCCGGCGAGCCGTCGGCTCCGGCCTGCGGCGCCACGCTCCCGGACGGCCGCTCCCGCGGCCCGCGCGCCCCTCCGGCGGACACTCGCCGCGGCTCCCGGCCCCACGCGGCCGCGTCGCCGGGCGGACGTGCGCACACCGGCGCACTCGATACGGATCACCGGGGTACACACTGGCCTCCGGTCCCGTAACTCCCCATACCGAATCCAGGTCCCGTCGTGATCATTCTCGGAATCATTCTGCTGGTCATCGGATTCCTGTTCAATATCCAGATCCTCTGGATCATCGGAATCATCCTTCTCATCATCGGGCTGGTGCTCCTGGCACTGGGGTCGATGGGCCGCGCGGTCGGCGGGCGGCGCCACTATTACTGACACCGCCGGAGACGGTGCCGCGCGACCGTGCCCGTCGTCGGCCGATGACCACTGTCGATCGATGCCATGGACGAATCACACGCGAGGTGAGGAACAGAAATGGCAACCAGCACAATTGTCGCGATCGTTGTCATCGCGGTTGTCGTAGTCCTGATCGTTGCCGCACTGATCTGGGCGGCCGCGAAGAAACGCAGAGAACACCGCCGGATCGAGGCGGAGAATATTCGCGGCGAGGCGGCCGGACACGCACACCGGGTCGGACAACGCGAAGCACTCGCCGACGAGACTGCCGCCAAAGCCCGCGCCGCCGCGGCCGAAGCCGAAGCCCAGAAAGCGCGGGCGACCGGCCTCCAGCAGCAGGCAGCCGCGCATCGAGGTGAGGCGGCCGCCTCACGCGAGGAGCTGGATCAGCAGTTCGAGCGTGCCGACGAACTCGATCCCGACCAGAAGAAGCGCGGAACCACTCAGTAACGCGCGGTGCCGGTCCGAGCGGAATCGGCGGCGGCAGCAGGTGTCGGAACGAACGGTTCCGGCCCCGGCCTGGATTGCTCGGCAGCCCAGGCGGCGATCTGGGCGCGCGAGGTGAATCCGAGCTTCGTCGGATTGTGTTCGACGTGCCCGCCCGCACCGCCCGGTATTCGTCGATGATCCGGGCCACGATATCGGCCGCGGGCAGGACCTCGCCGACGAGCCCGGCCGACTGGTCCGCCTCGACCTTGCCCTCGGCGATATCGCCGTACAGTGCGGCGTCCTCGAGCGTCGACTTCTGGAAGTACTTGCGGCGCAACGGGTCTGCGGCGCGCCGGTGGCTTCGAGTTCGAGCATGCGCGCGGTGAAGTCGTTGCCGAGGGCACGGATGACGCGTAGGCCGTGCCCGACCGTGCCGGTGACGTCCACGCCCGCGCCGAGCACCGCGCGTTTGTACGCGCGGCCGGTCGGTCCCCGCGGCCATCTCGTCCAGGGCCCGCGCGAGGTCGGGCAGCCGCATCGGGCCCGCCGCCACGACGCCGAGGCCGCCGGCCCGGCCGACCGCGAGCGGCAGTGCCGAACTGGACGAGGCCCAGGACATGCCGGCCTGCACCACGGGCAGGTCGATCCCGAGCAGCTCGGTCACCGGAGTCACGATGCGGGTCACGCGTCCGCTCCGCTCTGCTCCAGCAGCGCGCGGGCATGGGCAGCGAGCCGGTTCTCCGGAGAAGAACGCGTCGGCGCACATACTGCGGTGGGTATCTCACCACTGTGGCCGCCCGCCACAAAGCCGACCACGAGGTGCACTACGTCGCGCGGGATATCGCCGGGTGGTCCACCGAGCACGTCCATCGACTCGCCCGGACCGGCCACCGCTACGGACTCGACCTCGACAGCGACCCCCGCACCGAACCGCGCACCGGACCCGTCCAAGAACGCCTCAGCACCCTGCTGGGACGCCGGAGCGAACCGGGGCTGCTCCTGCTCATCGACCTACGTCACCTGCACCGGGTCGCCGCCGGTGTCTCACTCGACTGGGAACTGCTCGACCGAGGAGCACAAACCACCAGAGACACCGACCTCCTCGAACTCGCGGAACGCTGCCACCCCGAGACCCTGCGCCAGATGCGCTGGGCCAACCCCATGCTGAAAATTCTCGCTCGCCAGATCCTGGCGTCCTGACCCCGCAATGGGCGCGGGTGCCTTCGTCTCGAATCAGCAGCAGGCCGTCTCAATATTATGACGTATCACAGTAATTGCCCTCCGGTCACGTAGCCTGAGCACTTGGCCCCGGTAGGACAGGGGGCGTTTCGGAGCACGCAAACCCGCCTCTCCCCGGGTGCCAGATGTATCGACACAGCACCCAGGGGCGTGTGCCATGAGACGTCTACGTACCGTCACTCTCGCGTTGCTCGTCATCGTGCCGTTGCTCACCGGACAGGCCGCCGCCCAGCCGCCCACACTGCCCGCTCTCCCCTTCGCCGGACTCCCGGTCCCGCCATCGCCCGCGGAGGCGAGCGGCACGATCCTGCCCGGTATCCAGCAGTGGATCGACCAGGTGATCCCGCCGCCGCCGATCGGGCCGGCCCCCCGGCCGGCGCCGCCACTGGAGGAGACGAACGACCTGACACCGGCACTCGCGGCACTGCGTCAGGCGGTGCTGCCCGCGCCGGTCGGCGACCCGATATTCGATCTGTGGCCGCCGAACCTCGCCGACTCCTCCCCGGGCGCGGTGCTCGAGGTCCGCGATATCACCGCCTCGGCCGCGCCACTGGTCCTTGTGCCGATCCGGCAGGCGGTGCTGTTCAAATACCGGACCACCGACGCGCACGACCGCCCGTCCTTCGCCACGGCCACACTGGTGATTCCGGCGACCGGTTCACCGGTGCCCGGGGCGCGGCCGGTACTGGTCAACAACCTTCCGATCGACGCTCTCGGCCGCCGGTGCACGCCGAGTTACACACTGGCGCACGGTCTCTCTTTCGAGAGCGCGCTCACCGACTTCGTGCCGCCCACCACCCAGCTGGCCGCGCTGCGTGGTTACGCCGTACTCATTCCGGATCACGAGGGGCCGCTGATGGCCTACGCCGAGCCCTACGTCGCGGGACACGCGGTACTGGACGCGGTGCGTGCGGTGCGCGGCTGGCGGGCGGAGGAGTTCGGCGCGAGCAGGTTCGCGATGACCGGCTACTCCGGCGGCGCGATCGCCACGCACGGCGCGGCGAAACTGATCGAGAGTTACGCGCCCGATCTCGCACCGGCACTGGTCGGTGCGGCGCTCGGCGGCGTGCCCGCCGACTTCGAGATCCTGGCCGGCAGTATGAACGCCAATCTGGCCTCGGGCGTGTTCATGGCGGCCGTCTTCGGTATCGCCCGCGAGCGGCCCGAAATCCTGGCCCGGATGAACCACCTCGCCCAGTGGGTGACGACCTCGCCGATGAAAGACCAGTGCATAAGCGTTTTCGCGCTGCCGGGTGTGTTGCTGCTACCGATCGATATCGCCGCGAATATCGCCGACCCACTGCGATCGACGCTGGCACGCGATATCTACGAGGTGACCCGGATGGCCGGGCGCGCCTCGGCGACGCCGCTCTACATCTACAACGGCGAGCAGGAGTTCTGGATCCCGGCCGCGGGCGCCCGCAACCTCTATCAGGAGCAGTGTTCACTCGGTGTCACCGCGGTCTACCGCAGTGTGCTCGGCGAACACATCATCGCGGCGGGTCTCGGCTATCCCGACGCCATGATCTGGCTGGACGAGCGCCTCCGCGGTATCCCGGCGCACAGTGAATGCTGAAGGCGCGCCGCCGGAGGTGATCGCCTGCTGCGGGTCCATCCGGCCCGAGACCGCGCCGATCACCGGGTCGGCAGCGACTTCCTGAGTCCGCAGGGACGAAATAATCACCTCCCGGCAGCCGGTTGGCCGGTGTTTGCCCGTCCACAGCCGGGGTAGGCGCTGGCCTAGGACAGCGAAAGGAAGTGTGGACGATGCGATCGATCGCGGGTCGAAGTGTGAGCGACGACCCTCGCCCCCTCAGCGGCTATACGGCCACGATCCTGGCCTATGCCGGGTCGGTCGGCGCCGTGACGCTGCTCGGCGGTCTCACCGGCCGTCGGCTCCCCGACTCCATGAGTACCCGTGACCTTGTCGTCACAGCTCTTGCCGCACACAAGCTGTCGCGGCTGATGACGAAGGGCACCGTCACCGCTCCCGTCCGCGCCCCGTTCACCCGGCCCACCGGCGACGGCGGTCCCGGGGAGGTCATGGAGCAGCCGCGGGCCGAGGACGGCGTCGGTCACAGTATCGGGGAACTGCTCACCTGCCCCTTCTGCTTCGATGTCTGGCTCATCACCGCCATGACCATCGGCCACGTCTTCGCACCGCGAGCGACCCGACTGGTGACCGAGGCGACGGCGGCACTGGCCGGGGCCGACTTCCTGCACCTCGCCTACGCGACCGCCCAGCAGATAGCCGAAGGGGAATATCCGGCGATCGTCCCGACCGGCGCCCCCGGGGAACCCGGGCGGGCATAGCGCTCGCGCTGATTGCCCGCGGCCGGTCGGCATGCCAGGCTGTTCGACGTGCTGCTAGCCGAGGTCGCCGCCGCATCCGCCGATATCGCATCGGCGCCGGCGCGGCGAGCCAAGACCGACCGTCTCGCCGCGCTGCTGAGTCGCGCCGCGGCAGACGGCGACGCGCACCTGGTCGCGGTGACGGCGTCCTGGCTTTCCGGGGAATTGCCGCAGCGCCAGATCGGCGTGGGCTGGGCCGCGCTGCGCTCGCTGCCGCCGCCTGCCGCGACGCCGACGCTCACGGTCGCCGATGTCGACGCGCGGTTCACCCGGATCGGTGCGGTCGCCGGGAAGGGCGCCCGGACCCTGCGCGCCGAACTCGTGCGCGAGTTGTTCGAGACGGCCTCCGGCATCGAGCAGACATTCCTGCGCCGGCTGCTCAGCGGCGAACTGCGTCAGGGCGCGCTGGCCGGAGTGATGGCCGACGCGATCGCCGGAGCTGCCGGAATACCCGCCGCCGAGGTCCGGCGCGCGGCGATGCTGACCGGCGCGCTGCCCACCGTCGCGGCCGCGGCTCTCACCGGGGGCCGGCCGGCGCTGGCGGAGTTCCGGTTACGCGCGGGGCAGCCGGTCGGGCCGATGCTCGCCCAGACCGCGACCGGGGTTGCCGACGCACTCCAACGACTCGGCGGCACCGCCGTTCTCGAAGCCAAGCTGGACGGCGCGCGGGTGCAGATCCATCGCGCCGGATCGGCGGTCTCGATCTATACCCGCAGCCTCGACGAGGTCACCGACCGGCTCCCCGAGGTCGTCGCGGCCACACTCGCCCTTCCCGCCACCGATCTCATCGCCGATGCCGAGGCCATCACGTTGCGACCCGATGGGCGGCCGGATCGCTTCCAGGTCACCGCCGCCCGGTTCGGCCGCAAACATCCGGGCGATCTCGAACCGCTGTCGGTGTTCTTCTTCGACCTCCTGCATCTCGACGGCCGAGACCTCCTCGATCTACCCACGCGGGACAGGCTCGCCGCCCTCGACGCGCTCGTTCCCCGCGCCCAGCGGGTCGACCGCCTGGTGACCGACGACCCCGAGGGGGCGCAACAATTCCTGGACCGCACGCTGGCCGCCGGGCACGAAGGGGTGATGGCGAAGTCACCGTCGGCGCCGTACGAAGCGGGCCGCCGCGGTGCCGGCTGGCTCAAGGTCAAACCCGTGCACACCTTGGACCTGGTGGTTCTCGCGGTCGAATGGGGTTCGGGCCGGCGCACCGGCATGCTGTCCAATATCCACCTGGGCGCTCGCGATCCGGCCACCGGCGGGTTCGTGATGCTGGGTAAGACCTTCAAAGGGATGACCGACGCCATGCTGGAGTGGCAGACCAGGCGCTTCACCGAACTCGCCGACGGCTCGGCCGAAGGCTATGTCGTGCGATTGCGGCCGGAACAGGTCGTCGAGATCGCTTTCGACGGAGTGCAGGGGTCGACGCGCTATCCCGCCGGCCTGGCGCTGCGATTCGCCCGTGTCGTGCGCTACCGCGACGACAAATCCCCGGCCGAGGCCGATACGGTCGACACAGTTCGCGCGCTCTACGAACGGGGCGGTTGAGCGGCCTGCGGCAGCTGTTCGGGATGCCGGCGGACGCCGCGTCGTCTCGACTGTCCGGGCCGCACCGATTCAGCGCCCCACCAGGAGAAATTCCGTGACACGATCGCCGACGGCCGGGAACTCGTCGAAGAAACCGTGCCTGCCACCGGGAATGATCTCGACGGCGGCATCCGGGACGGCCGCGGCGAGCAGCTCCGCATTCCGCGCAGGCACCATACGGTCCTCGCTGCCGTGGACTATCAGGGTCTGTGCGCGGATCTCGCCCAGTACCGCGGACGCGTCGTGCCGGTTGCCGGCACGCAGATGCCCCCGCGCCGCCCGGGCGCTCATGCGCGGATCCCCCAGCAGGGTCGACCGGCGCGGCGGCGCGGCCAGCCATGCGGGGGTGTACATCAGTTCCAGTAGCACCGCGTGTCTCCTGCGCGGGTCCGGGTCGGCGAGCAGACGGCGTATCTCGGGGCCCCGCTCCCGCGCGAGGCTCCCGCCCGGGGAGGTACCGGCCAACACCAGGCGTTGCACACGCTCCGGATGCCGGGCCGCGAGCCACTGCGCGACCCGGCCGCCCATCGAGCTGGCATAGACGTGGGCGGACGGGTAGCCCAGCGCATCCAGTACCGCGGCGGCGTCGGCGGCGAAGAGCCGGGTGGTCCACTCCGCGGCGTCCGTGTCATCCGCCCGGGTGTCCCCCGTACCGCGGTAGTCGAAAGTGATCGTCCGGAAATTCCGGTCGAGGCCGGGCCGGACGCCGTCCCACCACCGGTGCGAATTGGCCTGGCCCGGGAGGAACAGTAG
Organism: Nocardia sp. NPDC002869; assembly: GCF_046764065.1. NCBI lineage: Bacteria > Bacillati > Actinomycetota > Actinomycetes > Mycobacteriales > Nocardiaceae > Nocardia > Nocardia sp. NPDC002869. The sequence goes on along the minus strand of NZ_JBKOOL010000035.1, from coordinate 3,672 downwards.
CGGCGGCGCAGTAGCAGGTCCGCTCACCTGGCATACGAGAGCGGTCCCGTCGGGACGTACCGCCACCGGGCCGGCCGCGGCGGCGCGGACGGTCTCGCTCATCGCGGCCTCACCGGGATCTCCCGCCACCGGGCCGGTCAGCCGGCGAGGTGGCGGCTGATGACCAGGCGCTGGATCTGGTTGGTGCCCTCGAAGATCTGGGTGATCTTCGCCTCCCGCATATAGCGTTCGACCCGGAAATCCCGGGTGTAGCCGTAACCACCGAGCACCTGCACCGCGTCGGTGGTGACCTTCATCGCCGCATCGGTGGCGACCAGTTTGGCCACCGATGCCTGACGCGAATACGGCAGTCCGGCGTCGCGCCGGCGGGCAGCATCGAGATAGGTCGCGCGCGCCGAATCCACCGCGGCGGCCATATCGGCCAGCAGGAACCCCAGCCCCTGATGATCGATGATCCTGCGACCGAACGCCGTCCGCTCCCGCGCGTAGGCCACCGCCTCGTCCAGCGCGGCCTGGGCGAGCCCGACCGCGACCGCGGCGATCCCCAACCGGCCGGAATCCAAGGCACTGAACGCGATCTGCAGGCCCTGCCCCTCCGCGCCGATCCGGCGTTCGGCGGGCACGAAGGCCTCGTCGTAGTGCGCGGAGGTGGTCGGCACCGCGTGCAGACCCATCTTCTCCTCCGGCCTACCGAAACTCAGTCCCTCGGTGTCCTTCGGCACCAGGAAACACGAGATACCCTTGGACCCCTCGCCGGTCCGCGCGAACAGGTTGTAGAAATCGGCGATACCCCCGTGGGTGATCCACGCCTTGGCGCCGTCGACCCGGTATCCGCCCTCGACCGCGATGGCCTTACAGGTCAGCGCGGCGGCATCCGAACCCGCCTGGGGCTCGGACAGACTGTAGGCGCCGATCGTGCCGCCGCCCAGCATCTCCGGCAGCCACCGCTGCTGCTGCTCCGCGCTACCGAACTCCATCAGTGGATAACAGGCCAGACTGTGCACGCTCACCGCCACCGCGACCGCGGCCCAGCGGGCGGCGATCTCCTCCAGCACCTGCAGATACACCTCGTACGGCTGGCCACCCCCACCCCACTCCTCCGGGTACGGCAGGCTCAGCAGTCCCGCCTCCCCCAGCGTGGCGAACACGCCCTCGGGATAGGTCTCCGCCTTCTCGTGCTCGTCGACGATCGGGGCCAGCACCTTATCGGCCACATCGCGGGTCAGCCGGATGAGATCCCGCGCCTCGTCGGTGGGCAGAAGTCGATCGACAGCCACAGGAAGATCCTCCGGTGATACGCAGGGCAGTACTTTACTCCCCGTCACAGTACGGTTCCGCGGTCAGTACTGCAAGGAGCTCCGCAGTACTATCCCCCCATGGAACAGCGCTCGACCTTCGCGACCCCACGCCGGACCGAACTGTTCGACGAGCTGGTCGGGTTGTTCCTCGCCGAAGGCTTCGCCCACCTGACACTCGACGCCATCGCGGCGCGCCTGCGATGCTCCAAATCCACGCTCTACACCCTCGCCGGCAGCAAGGAACAGCTTGTCACCGCCGCCACCGTGCATTTCTTCAAACGCGCCACCGAAACTGTCGAGGCCGAGGTGTCCGCGACCACCGGTTCCCTGGAGCGCATCGCCGCCTACCTCACCGCGGTCGGCGGAGCCCTCGCCGCCGCATCGGACCGGTTCATGACCGACCTCGACGCCTTCGCCCCCGCCCGCGAGGTCTACGAACGCAACACCCGCATTGCCGCCCGCCGCGTCCAGGAGCTCATCGACGACGGCGTCGCCACCGGGGAATTCCGCGGCGTACATGCCGCGTTCGCCGCCGACCTGGCCGCCACCATGATGGTGCGCATCCAGCAGGGCGGCGTCCGCGGCCGCACCGGACTCGACGACGCCGCCGCCTACCGCGAACTGGCCGCCATCCTCACCCACGGCATCAGCGCCCGGTAGCTTCGTCGCCGCGTCCGATTCCGCCTACCGGACCGAACCGGCCGGACCCGAGCCGTGTGGCCGACCGCCACCGAGCCCGACCCGGGCCTGCACCAACCGCCGACATCGATGCCGAGGTCGTCGCGTCGCCCGATGGACGAACTGATTCGACCGCGGCATCGTGCTCAACCGACCACCCCGGCCGCAGCGGCCCCCTCCTGCATACCCGCGCCCCGGCCTCCGCCCCACGTCGAGCGGAAGAAGTACCGGCGCCGGATATCGCGGAAGAGCCGGGCGCGGGTACCCCGCAGCACCTTCGCCTATTCCGGCACTCCGGAGACGACGGCGACCGTAGCCCGGCCGACCGGGCAGTCCGACGACCCGCACGGGGGCGGCGGCGCGGCGCGGAGCAACCTGCGGCAGGCCGGAGTGCCGCAGGCGATGCTCGAGGCCGGCGTCGGACAACTCACCGACGGCAGCCACCAACTCGACGACGGGGCCCATCAACTCTCCGACGGTCCGCGACAGGCACGAGACGGCGGCGAGCAACTCGCGACCGGACTCGACCAGCTCGACGGCGGCGTGGGCCTACTCGGTGCCGGCGCGGCCCAGATCAGCGGCGGAGTCGACGAGGTCGTCGACCGGCTTGCCGATTTCGGGCCTCCAAGGCGGAGTGACAGCGCAGCTCACCGCCATCGCCGACACCCTCGGCAGGTCACCGGACCCGGCGTCCCGGGCCGCCGCCCGGCATCCCGACCTGGTGTCGGCGCTGATCATCGAAGATATCGGACCGGTCGTGCGTGAGCCGGAGATCGCACCGTTCTACCGGTCCGTGGGCGGCCCGCCGCGGCCCGCACCGACGCCGACCTGGCGCACGCTCTGCGCGCCCGCGGCCCGAAGGGAGTGTGCCGGCACGAAATCGGAGAGTGTCAGGACTTCGCCGCCGCACGGGTGATGAAATAAGCTCGCGGCAACGCGGAAACGGAGAATCGATGCCTTCGACAGGTGAACCGACGACGGCCCGGGATACGCCGGAGGACCGGGAGGTCCAGAACGACGAACTCTTTCGGGCGTGGCTACAGGTGCAACAGGAAGCCATGGAGAACGAGTTCGTCGAAGTCGACGTGCCCGCGCTCGCCGGCCACCTCTGGACCCGCGAAGGGCTGGTAACGGCGGAACACGAGATGCTCCGCCGCTATTCGGACTTCGACGATATGGCCGCCGAGGAGAACCTCGAAGTCGCCGTACGATTCATGTACTTCATCGGCGAGACCTTTCGGCGGGCGTTGGAGGGAATCTGGGTGCTTCTGCCGCCGAATCCACCCGAGCGCCCGGATCCCCTGTGTGTCATCGACTCCCCGATGTGGACGTCATTTCACGAGCCGACGCATATGATCGAGCTGGCCTTCGACCGGCGTACCGGAAAAGAGGTCTCCTGGATCTTCGACCGCACGGTGAAACGACACCAGAAATGGGTGGCGGCGGGCCGGCCGGCCCGCGATGGCTAGCGGCGCTCCGGAGCGCGTCCATTGCCCGGTGCGCGCTCCGAAGATCGCGCCGGCACCCGGCGCGCACCGACCGCCAGCGCTTCATCGAGCATCCGCCCGGCCCAGTGCCGCGCCGAGCTCGGCGTGGCCGATGATCACCGCGTCGAGCCGGGCCGGCCCCGCGCAAGAACTATCGCACAGCACCACCGCGATCGGCGGCCTGGAAGAGCGGCAGGCCGACCGCCCGG
>NZ_JBKOOL010000034.1:0-40076 GCF_046764065.1 Nocardia sp. NPDC002869 | reverse complement strand
TATATCAACCCCCACAATACAACACTTTCCCCCACCCCGCCGCTCTCGCTTTGGGGCTTGTTACGGGGTTTTTGTTTTCGGCCGGGGGGCCCCACGCCCCCCCGGCCGTTCCTGCTCCGCAGGCTGTCCTGCAACCCTCATCGGGAACGGCCGGGTGGCGCCGTGCGGTTGGACGGGCCGCACGGGGTCTCGGGCGAGGAGTGGCAACGACCGGTGTTCAGGTAGTTGCGCCACCCTCCGTATTCGGTGATATCGGTTGCGTCGCGGGCGGATTCGTAGTCGCAGGCGAAGCCGGTGACCCAGCGTCCGGAATCCAGTTCCACCTTTCCCAGTGTCATCGGCGCCGGCAGAGTGCTCAGGAAGGTGCCGAGGGCCGCCGGGGAGAGCCGGTACAGTTCGCCGGGCAGCGCCCGGCCGGCGTCCGCGCCGACCCGGAGCATGCCGGGTTTGGGTGGTTCGGCGGGTAGCGCGACCATGCGGTACGCCGCCGAGGTGACGACCTCGCCGAGGAATCGCGCCTTCGCCTGCTCCAGTTGGTGATGCAGGGGCAGGCCGCGCAGATGGGCGCCGACGACCAAGAGGTCGGTGCCGGTCCCGGTGAGCAGCGGGGCGGGCGTATCCAGCAGCCGGGCGGCCAGATCGATGCCCACCTGGTCGGCGAACGCCGGAGTGATCAGCATGACGCCGAACGGGTCGCCCGTCGCGGTCTCCTCGCCCGGGACCGCGACCGCGGCCAGGTCGAGAAGGTTGCAGAAATTGGTGAAGGTGCCCATCCGGCTGTTGATCGCCACCGGTTCGGCGGTGACCGCGGCGATGGTCGGATGCTCGGTGGTGGTGGGCAGGAGCAGGGCGGGGTATTCGGCGAACAGCCGGCGCGCGGCGGCGGCCGCGACGGCGAGACGTCCGAGGTCGGTGACGTATTCGTGGGCGGCGGGCCGCGCCGCGCCCGCGACGATCCGCGCGACCACCGGATCGGCGCCGTCCGGTTCGCCGGCGAGGAATTCGCCCATCGCGGCGTAGCGTTGGGCGACGATCGCGCCGTCGTAGAGGAGTCTCGCGGCATCGAGCAGTTCGCCGATATCGACCGTGGCGACCTCGCCGCCACCGGCCCGCCAACGCGCGACGGTGGCGTCGAAGGCGGCCCGGTAGGCGGGGGAGAGGGCGGCCAGGTTGTGGTCGGCGGGGATCGCGAGGGTGGTCCGGGCGGGGGCGCCCAGGGGCGTGTCGGCGGGCCAGGTGCGGGATCGGGGGTCGGCGGGGTCGGGGCCGATCATGGCGGCGGTCACCTCGGTGGCGAGGGCCAGATCACGGGCGAAAACGGTGACCGCGTCGTAGTCGGGGCAGGCGGGGGCGACACCGGTGGTGGAGACCAGGCCCAGGGTCGGTTTGACGCCCACGATCCCGTTGAGCGCGGCCGGTACCCGGCCCGACCCCGCGGTATCGGTGCCCAGCGCCGCGTCGACCATGCCGAGTGCGACCGCGACGGCCGAGCCGGAGCTGCTGCCGCCGGAGACGCGGTCGGGGAACAGGGCGTTGCGGACCGCGCCGTACGGGCTGCGGGTACCTACCAGGCCGGTCGCGAACTGGTCGAGATTGGTCTTGCCGAGCACGAGCGCACCCTGATCGATCAGCCGGGCCACAGCGGGGGCAGTGTGCTGCGGTGTCGTGCCGAAACCCGGGCAGGCGCAGGTGGTGGGGATACCGGCGACGTCGATATTGTCCTTGACCGCGAGCAGCACCCCGGCCAGCGGCAACCGCTCGCCCTGCGCGAGCCGGGCGTCGAGCGCGACGGCCTCGGCCGCGACCTCGTCCTCGCCGCGCAAGGTGATCCAGATTTCGGGGCGATCGTGCTCGCGGATGGTCCGGTAGGCATGGGCGACCTTGTCGGCGATGCTCCCCGGCGTATCCGTCGCCGGTTCCGCTAGCGGTAGTTGCTCCATGGTCATGCCGCTCCTTCTGTTTCGATGGCGACCAGAGGTGCGCCTGTAGTGACTTGGTCGCCTGCCGCGACGGTGATCGCGTGCACGGTGCCGGAGACCTCCGCGACCACCGGCAGCTCCATCTTCATGGCCTCGAGCACGAGCAGGGTGGTGCCGGCCTCGACGTGCTCGCCCGCGGCGACCTCGACCCGCCAGACATTGGCCATCATGGGCGCCGCCACGATATGGGCGCCCTCGGGCAGGTCGAAATCCTCGGCGGGTTCGGGCTCGGCGGCGAGATCGGCCTCGGCGTTCAGTTCGCCACTGGCCTCCCAGCGCTGCCGTTCGGCGGTGAACGCGGCCTGCCGGTGCTCCTCGGTAGCGGCGATATCGGTCGCGTTGTCCCGCAGGAACTCGAGGTGGTCGGCCATCGCGAATTCACCGACGCTCGTGCGCATCGCGTAGCGGCCCGCCGCCATATCGGCGCGCAGGTCCAGCAGTTCCTCGGCCGCGACCGGATACCAGCTGATCCGGTCGAAGAACCGGAACAGCCACGGCTTGCCGGCCTCGAAGGGCGCCCGCTGGCGGTAACCGGACCAGATCGGGACGGTGCGGCCGACGAGCTGGTAGCCGCCGGGGGATTCCATGCCATAGACGCAGAGGTACTTGCCGCCGATACCCACCGCGTCGGACGGGGTCCAGGTGCGGGCGGGGTTGTATTTGGTGGTCACCAGGCGGTGGCGGGGATCGAGCGGGACGGCCAGCGGCGCGCCGAGATAGACGTCGCCGAGACCGAGCACCATGTACTGGGCGGCGAAGACGATATCGCGCACCTCGTCGATACTGTCCAGACCGTTGATCCGGCGGATGAACTCGATATTCGACGGCAGCCAGGGGGCTTCGGCGCGGACACCGCGACCGTAGCGTTCGATGGCCTGTCCGATGGTGGGGTCGTCGAAGGACAGCGGGAGTTCGAGATGGCGGCTCGGGACCCGCAGATCGGCGGTATCGGGGATATCGTCCTCGAGTTCACCGAGCAGCCGCACCACGGTGCGCTGATCGATGACGTCGGGGTCGAAGTGCAGGTGCAGCGAGCGCACGCCGGGAGTGATATCGATCAGGCCGGGGATAGCGGCCTGTTCGAGGCGGTCGCTCAAGGCGTGCACGCGCATCCGCAGACCCAGATCGAGTTCCCTCGGGCCGTAATCGATCAGCACATTGTCGTCGCCGCCACGCAGGTATTTCACCTCGGGGGTGCCGCTTCCGGCGTCGCGGCGGCCCAGGACGCCGTTGTCCCGCTCCCGGGACCCGAGGAGTCCGGGCGTGGGCAGGCCCCGGCCACGTAGGGCGGGTGAGGAGCGGAAGGGGCCGGTGCGGTCGTCGCCGACCGGGACGAAACGTACCTGGTCACCGGGGCGCATCTGACCGAGTTTCCAGCGATGCGCGGAGACCACGGTGAGCGGGCAGGCGAAACCGCCCAGGCTGGGACCGTCGGGGCCGAGCAGGATCGGGGTGTCGCCGGAGAGATTGAGCGCGCCGACGCTGTACGGGCAATCGTGCAGGTTCGAGGGGTGCAGGCCGGCGTCGCCGCCGTCGGTCCGCGACCAGGTCGGTTTCGGGCCGGCCAGGCGCAGGCCGGTGCGGTTGGCGTGCGCCTGCACCTGCCAGGTGGCGTCGTAGAACCGGTCGATATCGGCGGGGGTGAAGTAGTCAGGGGCGGGCTGGGGCCCCTCGCCGACACCGACATACCAGGTGTGACCGAATTCGGGGCGTTCGCCCGCCGGGATCGGCGTGGGCTCCAGCAGGCCGCCCGCGTCCGGTTTGAGGCCGAGGATATCGCCGGTGGCGACGGCGCGGCCGGTGATACCGCCGAACCCGCCGAGGGTGAAGGTCGCGGCGCTGCCGTGATAGTCGGGGGCGAGGATGCCGCCGCGGACGGCGAGATAGGTGCGCAAGCCGGTGTCGTGAGGCGCGCCGATATCGAGGACCGAGCCGGCGGGGACGGTGACCGGCTCCCACATAGGGACCGGCCGATCGTCCACGGTCACGGGGGCTTCGGCGCCGGTCACACAGACCACGGTGGTGTCGGTGCAGCGGATCCGCGGACCCAGCAGCGTGGCCTCCAGGCCGTTCTCGCCCAGCGAGTTCCCGACGGCGTGGTTGGCGAGCTGGAAGGACAGATCGTCGAAGGCGCCCGACGGCGGGATACCGACGCTCCAGAGTCCCAGGCGGCCGGGGAAGTCCTGGATGGTGGTGGAGACACCGGCGCGCAGGATCTCCAGGCGGGGACGGATGGTGGCCAGACTGCCGAGGGTCGCGGTGGTGTGCCGGGCGTCGAGCATGGGGGAACTGGTGGCGGCGGCGCGCAGCTGGGGCAGGTTGGTGGTGATACCGAACACGCGGGTCTCGTCGAGCGCGGCGCGCAGGCGGTGCAGTGCCTCGGTCCGGCTCTCCCCGGAGGTGATGATCTTGGCGATCAGCGGGTCGTAGTAGGGGCTGATCTCGGTACCGGTTTCGACCCAGGTCTCCACCCGGGCCGCCGTGGCGGGGATCTCGACACCGGTGAGGGTGCCCGCGCCGGGACGGTAGTCGTTACCGGGGTCCTCGGCATAGACGCGGGCCTCCACCGCGTATCCGGTGATCGGCGGGCCGGAATCAGGGATCTCGTCGAGAAATGCGGAATCGCCACCGGCCAGGCGCAGCATCCACTCGACGATGTCCACGCCGGTGACGGTCTCGGTGACCGGATGCTCCACCTGCAACCGCGTGTTCACCTCGAGGAACGAGGCCTCTGCGCGGTCGATGTCGTAGATGAACTCGACCGTCCCGGCGGAACGATAACCGACGTCACCGAGCAGTTTCCGGCTCGATTCGAGGAGTTGCTCGCTCACGGTGTAGCGGAGCCCGGGGGCGGGCGCCTCCTCGATGACCTTCTGGTTGCGCCGCTGCAGACTGCAGTCGCGGGTGCCCAGGGATACGGCGCGACCGCGGCCGTCGCCGAAGATCTGCACCTCCACATGGCGGGCCCGGGCCACGAACCGCTCCAGATACACCGCGGAGGAGCCGAAGTTGTGCTGCGCCAGACGGATCACCCGCTGGTAGGCGTCGGTGAGTTCGCCGGGCCCCGCGCACGCGGCCATCCCGATACCGCCGCCGCCCCCGGCCGCCTTGAGCATCACCGGGTATCCGATCCGCTCGGCCTCCGCCAGCGCTTCGTCGAGCCCGGTGAGCAGACCGCTCCCCGCGACCAGCGGCACACCCGCCGCCGCGGCTGCCCGGCGGGCACTGTGCTTGTCGCCGAAGAGCCGCAGATGGTCGGCGGCAGGCCCCACGAACGCGATACCCGCGGCCTCCACCTCCGCCGCGAAATCCGCGTTCTCGGAGAGGAATCCGTAGCCGGGGTGAACGGCCGTGGCACCGGTGGACAGCGCCGCCTCGATCACCGCGTCCGCGCGCAGATACGACTCGGCGGCCGGGGCCGGGCCGAGCCGGACCGCGCGATCGGCCATCCGCACATGCCGCGAACCCTCGTCGGCATCGGAGAACACCGCGACCGTCTCGATACCCAGCCGCCGGGCGGTACGCAGGATGCGACAGGCGATCTCACCGCGGTTGGCGATCAGCAGGCATTCGGGCAGCGGCGTATGCAGCGGTGTATACAACTGCGGGGCGGTCTCGGTCACGGTCGATCCTCTCGGCGTGGACAGTGCGGCTACCGGAGTAGCCGGGAAGTTCAGGTCTTGGTCGCGCGGGCCATGCGGGTCAGCCGGCGCACCTGACCGGCGCGGTCGGCCACCACGCGGCGGGACTGGTCGATATGGGCGAGGAGTTGCTCGCGGGCGCCGGTGAGATCACGGTCGAGGACGGCCTCGCCGATGGCGATGTGTTCCTCGATGGTCGCGAGCATGCGGTCGGGGGTCAGGTAGTCGAACATCCGGACGGGGCGTATCCGGGCGTTCACCGTTTTCAGGGCGTCGGTGAGGGCGTGGTTGCCGGAGGAGTCGAGCAGGACGGTGTGGAACTGTTCGTCGGCGGCCACGAAACCGGCGTCCGGGTCCGGGGGCGCGGTGCGGAAGGCGCGCCAGCGATCGATCTCGGGTCCGAGGACGGCCCGGTCGTGGCCGAGGTCCGGATCGTCGAGGACGCGGGCGATGCCCTGCACCTCCAGAGTGATCCGCAGCTCGTAGTAGTCGCCCAGGGTGTCCAGCCGCGGCCGGTAGGGGAACAGTCCGGCGTCGTGGCGCTCCACCAGACCGTCGGCCTGTAAGCGGGCCAGCGCCTCGCGGACCGGAGTGCGCGAGACACCGTAGCGTTCGGCCAGCCGTTCCTCGCCGAGCCGCTCCTCCGGCCCCAGCGCACCGGACATGAGTTCGTCGCGCAGCGACTTGTACACAGCGTCGCTGCGAGATTCGCGTTTACCTCGTGGTTCCGTCACGCCGCGCAGCCTAGAGAGTCATGGCGGCGCGAACGGTTTCCACCGCCCCGGCACCGCCCTCCCCGGTAGAGGTCACCCGGCCGCTCTCCAGCACGTAGTACCGGCTCGCGGCCCGCAGTGCGAAACCGATGTGCTGTTCCACCAGCAGCACCCCGAGCCCGCCGCGGGTCACCAGTTCGGTGATGGTGTTCTCGATCTCGGCGACCACCGACGGCTGGATGCCCTCGGTGGGTTCGTCGAGGATCAGCATGCGCGGTTCGGTGATCAGTGCCCGCGCGATCGCCAGCTGCTGGCGCTGCCCGCCGGAGAGCAGCCCGGCCCGGCGGTCGAGCAACTCTTTCAGCGCGGGAAACAGATCCAGCTGTTCGTCGATCAATGCCCGGCCGCGGGTGCGGCCGTCGGCCACCACCCGCAGGTTCTCGGCGGTGGTGAGATGACCGAAGCACTGCTGCCCCTGCGGGACATAGGCCAATCCGCGCTTGACCCGGGCGCTGGGCCGCAGCGCGGTGATATCGGCCCCGTCGAAACGGATGGTGCCGCGGTGGGTACGCACCAGGCCGACCGCCGCGCGCAGCAGGGTGGTTTTCCCGGCGCCGTTGTGGCCCATGATCGCGGCCACGCCGTCGGCCGGGACCTCGATCCCGGCCCCGTGGACCACCTCGGTGCGGCCGTAACCGGCGTGGACATCGACGAGTTCCAGCATCGCGGTCACCCTTCGTTCTCGTCGGCGGCCGCCGCGGTCCCCAGGTACGCCTCCTGTACGGCCGGATCCGCCTGTACCTCGGCCACCGTTCCCTCGGCCAGTACCGCGCCGCGGGCCAGCACCGTCACCGAGGTGGCGAAACTGCGCATGAAGTCCATATCGTGTTCGACCACTACGACCGTGCGTTCACCGCCGATGCGGCGCAACAGGTTCCCGGTCTCTTCCCGTTCCTCCTGGCTCATCCCGGCGACCGGTTCGTCCAGCAGCAGCACCGAGGCGTCCTGGACGAGCAGCATGCCGATCTCGAGCCACTGTTTCTGGCCGTGGGCCAGCGTTCCGGCGGGTTTGTCGCGCAGCGCGGTGAGACCGATGGTCTCCAGGGCTTGCTCGATCGACGCGGAGACCGCGGCCGGCCGGCGCCGCAGCATGGTCCAGAGCGAACGGCCGGCGCCCGCGGCGATATCGAGGTTCTGCAGCACCGACAGTTCCTCGAACACGCTCGCGGCCTGGAAGGTGCGGCCCACGCCCAGCCGGGCGATCTGGTGCACCTTCTTGCCGAGCAGCTCGACCCCGGATTTCTGCACCGAACCGGTCGCCGGGACCAGACCGGTGATCGCATCGATCATGGTCGTCTTCCCGGCGCCGTTGGGACCGATGAGGAACCGCAGATCACCCTGGAAGAGGGTCAGGTCCACATTCGACACCGCCTTGAATCCGTCGAATTCGACACTCAGCCCGCGGACCTCGAGGTAATCGCTGCGCATTCCGGCGTTACCGCCGGTCACCGGAGCTTTCACGGTGGTTGTCTCGGTCATGACACTCCTACCGGGGTAGCGGGTGCGGGGTCCGGTGTCCGAGTGGGTGGCGGATCCCCCTTCTCGTCGGTACGGCGTTTCCGCCGCAGCAGGGTCACCAGGCCCGCCAGTCCGGCCGGGAAGAAACCGACCACGACGATGAACAGGACGCCCTGCGCGTACACCCAGCCGGAGGGGAAGTTCTCCGACAGGCCGGTCTGCGCCCAGGCCACCGCGATCGCACCGAGCACCGGGCCGAGCAGGGTGGCGCGTCCGCCGATGGCGACACCGGTCAGGAACGCGATGGAGGGCACGATCCCGATATCGGCGGGGGAGACGATCCCGACGATCGGCACGAACAGCGCGCCGGCGATACCGGCGAACAACGCCGCCACCGCGTAGGCGACGACCTTCACATCGGCGGGGTCGTAGCCGAGGAAGCGCACGCGCTCCTCCTGATCGCGCACCGCGACCAGCAGTTCGCCGTACCGGCTGTACATCAGCTGCCGGGTCGCCGCGACGATCACCAGCAGGGTGGCGGCCGCGATGAAGAACAGCAGCCGCCGGTTCACCGGATCGTTGAGCGCCAGCCCGAAGAAGCTGCGGAACCGGTTGAGGCCGTTACTACCGCCGGTGGACTGCTGACCCACCAGCAGGATGGCGAAGGCGGCGGCCAGCGCCTGCGACAGGATGGCGAAATAGGCGCCCTTGACCTTGCGTTTGAATACGCCCAGCCCGAGCAGCACCGCCACCAGCGGCGGCACGATCACAATCCCCAGAATCGTCAGGACCGGCGACGCGAACGGAACCCAATAGCCGGGCAGTTCACGAATACCGGCGATCTGCATGAAGTCCGGGACCTCGTCACCGCGCAGCCGGGCGTCGGAGATCTTCAAATGCATCGCCATGATGTAGGCGCCGAGGCCGAAGAACACGCCCTGCCCGAGGGTGAGCATGCCGCCCCGGCCCCACGCCAATCCGATACCCACCGCGACGATGCCGAAGCACAGGAACTTGCCGAGCAGGTTGAGCCGGAAGTCCGAGAGCACCGCGGGCGCCACCGCGAACAGCAGTACGGCGGCGATCGCGAAGCCCGAATAGACCTTCCAGCGGGTGGTCAGGAATTCCCTCATACCAGACTCCTCGACCGGATCGTGAACAGTCCCTGCGGGCGGACCTGCAGAAAGACCACGATGACGACGAATACGATCACCTTCGCGACCGAGGCCGTGGTGCTGTACTCGATGAACGAGTTCAACAGTCCGAGCGCCACCGCGGCCAGGACCGCGCCGCGGATCTGCCCGAGCCCGCCGATGACGACCACCAGGAAGGCGTCCACCAGATAGGTGGTGCCGGTATTGGAACTGGTGGAGCCGATCAGCGTCAGCGCCACACCCGCCACCCCGGCCAGCCCGGACCCGATGAAGAACGTCGTGATATCGGTGCCGCGGCTGGAGATCCCGCTGGTTTCGGCGAGATCCCGGTGCTGCACCACGGCCCGGATGCGCCGGCCCATCGCGGTGTACTTCATCGTCACCGCGACAGCCGTCACGCACAGCACCGCGAGCAGCATGATGAAGATCCGCGTCCTGGGCACCACCGCGCCCAGGATCTCCACCCCGCCACCGAGCCATTCCGGGGTCACCACGCGGACCGCGGGCGCGCCGAAGATGTCCCGGGCCGCCTGCTGCAGGATCAAACCGACGCCGAAGGTCACCAGCAGGGTGTCCAGTGGTCTGTCGTACATCCGCTTGATCAGCGTCACCTCGAGGGCGACCCCCATGAGACCGCCGACCAGGAATCCGATGAGCAGCGAGACGATCAGCGAGACCTCGGCGTTGGCGACCAGGTACTCCTGCACCGCGTAGGCGGTGTAGGAGCCGGCCATGATGAACGCGCCGTGGGCCATATTGATCACACCCATCTGACCGAAGGTCAGCGACAGCCCCAGGGCCGCCAGCAGCAGGATGGAACCCAGGCTCGAGCCGGTGAACAGCTGCCCGACCAGTGCTTCCACGAGATCAGCCCCCGAGTCCCTCGGCCCACGAGTAGCCCGCCAGGTACGGATCCGGCTCGACGGCCGCGCCGGAATCCCACACGCTGTAGATCAGGCCGTCGGGGCGGATCTCGCCGATCCGGGCGGTTTTGGTGATGTGGTTGTTCTCGCCGTCGATGGTCACCAGGCCCTCGGGTCCCTCGAAGGTGACCCCGCCCGCGGCCTGCTGCACCTCCGGGACCGCGAAGGACTGCGCCTTCTCCACGGTGTTCTTCCACAGGTACACCGAGACATAGGCGGCTTCCATGGGATCGGAGGTCGGCTTGTTCGCGCCGTATTTCGCCTTGTACGCCTTGACGAACGCGGTGTTCCGCGGGTTGTCGACGGTCTGGTAGTAGTTCCAGGCGGTCAGCTGGCCGGCGATGTTCTGCACCCCGATACCGCCGACCTCCTCCTCGGCGATGGACACCGAGACCACCGGCATGTCCTGCGCGGTCAGGCCGACGTTCTTGTACTCGCGGAAGAACGCGACATTGGAATCGCCGTTGAGGGTGTTGAACACGGCGTCGGCGTCGGCCGAGCGGACCTTGTTGACGATGGTGGAGAAATCGGTGGAGCCGAGCGGGGTGTAGTCCTCGCCCTTGATCTCGATACCGTTGGCCTCGGCATAGGCCTTGATGATGCGGTTGGCGGTCTGCGGGAAGACGTAGTCGCTACCGACCAGGTAGAGCGATTTCACGCCGCGGCCCTTCAGATAGTCGAGGGCGGGCACGATCTGCTGGTTGGTGGTGGCGCCGGTGTAGAAGATGTTCTCCGACGATTCCAGGCCCTCGTACTGGACCGGGTAGTACAGCAGCGCGTTGCGGTCCTCGAACACCGGCAGCATGGCCTTCCGGCTCGACGAGGTCCAGCCGCCGAATACCGCGGCCACGCAGTCGCTGCTGATCAGCTTCTCCGCTTTCTCCGCGAACACCGTGGGCTCGGAGGCGCCGTCCTCGCCGACCAGCTGGATCTGCTTGCCCAGCACGCCGCCGGCGGCATTGATCTCGTCGACGGCGAGCCTGATCGAATCCCGGACGGTGACCTCGGAGATCGCCATGGTCCCCGACAGCGAGTTCAGTGAGCCGACCTTGATATTCGGGCCCGCGGTGTCGACACAGGAGGTCGCGCTCGCGCCGGCCTGATCGGAGGCGGAACTGCCGCAGGCGGTGACCGCCAGCGCGGTCGCGCATACCGCGGCCGGCAGCGCGAGGAAATTCCGTGCGCGCCGGCGCTGCCGACGGTTGCGGATGTCGCGGGATACCGCACCTTTCCTGGGTTGTCCGGGTGCTTCGGTTCTGGCTGCATTCATGACCGTTCGGCCTCCACTCAGGAAAGGTCAGCCCGCTGACTTGCTTGTATTCGGCGTTGTATACAGCGACGTATACGAGGAATTACGGTAGGGAGGCTGTGTTTCGCCCACGTATCGCAGCGTGAAGCCCGAGTATCGATCGGCCGATGGCCCCGGGCAGCGCTGCTGAGAGCAGAGCTGCCGACAGCAGCGTGACCTCCCGCTCACCCGTCCGCTCCGGCAGCGTGGTGGCCATGGCTCACGACGATAGATCCCCGCTGTTCGGCTGGCGTGCCCGCGAACAGCTCCTGGCCCGCCGCATCCTGGTCCTCGACGGCCCGCTCGACGACGACAACGGCACCCTGCTGGCGACCCAGCTGCTCACCCTCGCCGCCGAAGACGGGGAGGCCGGTATCTCGCTGTGGATCCATTCGCCCGGCGGTTCCGTACCGGCGATGCTGGCCATCCGCGACGTCATGCGGTTGATACCGAGCCCGGTAGCCACCCTCGCCCTCGGATTGGCCTGCAGCGCCGGCCAGTTCCTGCTCTCCTCGGGGACGCCGGGTAAACGCTTCGCGCTACCGCACGCCCGGGTCCTCATGCACCAGGGGTCGGCCGGTATCGGGGGGTCCGCGGTGGACGTGGAGGTGCAGGCCGACGATCTGCGCTACACGGTGGAAACCGTGCTCGGCCTGATCTCCGCGGATACCGGGCAGCCCTACGACCGGGTCTACGAGGATTCCCTGCACGATCGCTGGTTCAGCGCGACGCAGGCGAAGGAATACGGCTTCATCGACCATATCGTGGGCGATTTCGCGCAGGTCGTCCCGCAGCGCCAACGGGTCGGGATCTCCGCATGAGCGGAGCCCACGAACGCCGCGCCGAAGACAGGGAGACCCGATGAGTACCTACACGATCCCCAATGTGATCGCCCAGCATCCGCGGGGCGAGCGGATCACCGATATCTATTCGCATCTGCTCGCCGAACGCATCGTCTACCTCGGCACCCCCATCGATTCCGGGGTCGCCAATGCGCTCATCGCGCAGCTGCTGCACCTGGAATCGGAGAGTCCCGGCCAGGAGATCGACTTCTACATCAACTGTGAAGGCGGCGATCTGTCATCGATGCTGGCGGTGTACGACACCATCCAGCACATCGGCGCCCCGGTACACACCACCTGCGTCGGTCAGGCCATCGCGGTCGGCGCCGTGCTGCTCGCCGGGGGCGCGCCCGGCCACCGGGCGATGCTCCCGCACGCCCGGGTGGTGCTGCACCAGCCCGCGGCCCGCGGCCAGGGGGCCATCCCCGACCTCATCCTGCAAGCCGACGAACTCGTGCGGATGCGGGCGGAGATCGAAACGATCCTGTCCCGGCACACCGGGCGGACCCCGGAGCAACTGCGGCACGATACCGACCGCGACCGGGTGTTCACCGCGGCGGCCGCGGTCGAATACGGGCTGGTCGATTCGGTGCTGACGCCGCGGAGCCCGGCCCCCGCCCGGTGATCGTGACCGTGCCGGATACCGCGGCGGGCGCGGATACCGGCCGGTCAGGCCGCCCGGAGCAGCACTGTCGGTGCAGTGCCCGGGCGACGGGTCGCCACGGGATGGCGCCGCGCCCGGAGCTCGTCGGCCACCTGCTCGGTGAGCGCGCCGAGAGAGGTGCCGAGAGCGCCCGCCAGCGCGGCGATCATCTCGCTGGAGGGTTCCTTGCGGCCGCGTTCCACCTCGGAGAGGTACTGCGGCGAAATGCCCGCGCGCTCAGCGGTTTCCGCGAGCGTTTCGCGTTTCTCGTTGCGTAGCATACGGAGTCGGCCGCCGAGGACCTCACGCCACAGCGGCTCGGGCCGGTCCGCGGGCTGCCGGGGCGGCCGCTCGGCGCGTCCACCGGGAATCGCCTGGAGTCTGCGAGGCTCGGTCATGGACAGAGCCTAGAACCCGTGGCCGGCGGCACGGGCGGATTACGCTACGGGCGTACACCCGGGCCGGCTCGGGTTACCGATGTGCGTGCGGATTCGATCGGCTGTGCGGGCCCGCGGACGCGGGCCCGCACAGCGGTCAGCTGCTGCCGAAAAGGCCGCGCAGCAGGTGGCGGACCCAGCCCGCCGGGTCCTGCCAGCCGCGGTCCCGGTGCCGGTCGTGGTTCCAGTGGTCGTCGCGGTCGTTATCCCACTGGCGGTCACGGTCACGGTCCCAGTGACGGTCGCGGTCGCGATCACCGTGGCGGTCGCGATCCACTTGGGTGTAGCCGGGGGCCGGGGCCGCCGGGTCGGCCATCGCGGGCGCCGCGAGGCCGGCCAGCGGGACCAGGATGATGGCGCCCGCGACGGCGATCCGGGCGGTGGCCCGGCGGGTCGCGGATACTCGGTTCGTGCGGAACACGTCGAATCCTCTCGTGCTGTGTCCTGCGGCACGGCCGGGGGAGCGGCCGGCCGGAAGACGTTGAACCTTCACCCTCGCGCACTGATCACGAAAGTCACAGACCTTCCGCGGATCCGATCGAGAAATCATCCCCGGGTACTACGGGGAATCCCGGGGTCCTGCCTCGACGCGCGATGAGCAGTCGTCCGTGGGGTGGACCGTCCCGTCGGAGCGTGACGCCGGTCTCCTGGGCACCGCGTTCTTCCTCGCAATGGAAAATTTTCGAACTGGAGGAACTTTCCCGAACGTGGCATCGTTGTCAGAGAGATCAGGCGGATCGACCGTGATCCGTCTGGCTCGCAACAGAAAGTATGAAGTAAGTAACATGGCTCAAGGCAGCGTGAAGTGGTTCAACAGCGAAAAGGGCTTCGGCTTTATCGCGCAAGACGGGGGCGGACCTGACGTCTTCGTGCATTACTCGGCAGTGTCGGGAAGCGGTTTCCGTACCCTCGAAGAGGGTCAGCGCGTGGAGTTCGAGATCGGGCAGGGCCAGAAGGGCCCGCAGGCTCAGGACGTCCGCGCCATCTGAGTGGTGTGACGAAGCAGCGAGGCCCCGAACCGCAAGGTTCGGGGCCTCGCTCCGTTTCCGGGGGATAGCGCTCGACTGAAAGCCGACCACTGGGTATGTAATTCCCTGTCGGCCCGGTCCGAGTAGGCCCGCGTTCGCCGGTCAGCGTTTTGCCGGTCGGCCGATGCACACACCGAACCAGAAATTGCCGAGCAAGCGCTCGGGGTTGTCCGGTGTGAAAATCCGGCAATTCGAATCGGCCGGTCCGAGGACCGGAATTCGGACCGCGCCGACTTTCGGCGAACACCGCCCCCCGAACGCTTTTCTCCGCTCCCGATCCGGGCCGGCGGATTTCGAAACTTGTCCTCCGGCCGGGCCGGGTACACGCGGCGGTTTCCGCATCCATGGCGGCCGCCCCGGGGTCCGGCCCGATATATCCGCAGCGGTGCGACCGCGCCTCCCGCCCGGGTGAGCGGTGCTCCGGGGCGTGATTCGGCCCACGCGGCCGACCGGGTCCGTGCAGGTCGGCCGAGACCGAGAGCAGGGGGTGGGACATGGCCGGATCGGTCCGAACTAAGCTTGGCCCCGTCAACTGGCCGTCCCCACATCCAGGAGTACCCCACTGTGAGCCAAGCAGGCCGTCCTGTAGTTCTGATCGCCGACAAGCTCGCCCAGTCGACCGTCGATGCGCTCGGTGACGGTGTCGAGGTCCGCTGGGTCGACGGCCCCGATCGGCCCGCGCTGCTGGCCGCGGTGCCCGAGGCCGATGCGCTGCTCGTCCGCTCCGCGACCACCGTCGACGCCGAAGTCCTCGACGCCGGTAAGAATCTGCAGATCGTCGCCCGGGCCGGAGTCGGCCTGGACAATGTCGATGTCCCCGCCGCCACCGAACGCGGCGTGATGGTCGTCAACGCGCCTACCTCCAATATCCACACGGCCGCCGAGCATGCCGTCACCCTGCTGTTGAGCGCGGCCCGCCAGATCCCGGCCGCCGACGCCACCCTGCGCGAGCGCACCTGGAAGCGCAGCAGCTTCAACGGCGTGGAGATCTTCGGCAAAACCGTCGGTGTGATCGGTCTGGGCCGGATCGGGCAGTTGTTCGCGGCGCGCCTCGCCGCCTTCGAAACCAAGATCGTCGCCTACGACCCCTACGTCTCCCCGGCGCGTGCCGCCCAGCTCGGTATCGAACTGCTGAGCCTCGACGAGGTGCTCGAACGGGCCGACCTCATCTCCATCCACCTGCCGAAGACCCCGGAGACCAAGGGCCTGCTCGGCAAGGACGCCCTCGCCAAGACCAAGAAGGGCGTCATCATCGTCAACGCCGCGCGCGGCGGCCTGGTGGACGAAGCCGCGCTCGCCGAGGCGATCACCTCCGGACATGTCCGGGCCGCCGGTATCGACGTCTACGAGACCGAGCCCTGCACCGACAGCCCACTGTTCGCACTGCCGCAGGTCGTGGTGACCCCGCATCTGGGCGCCTCCACCAGCGAAGCCCAGGACCGGGCCGGCACCGATGTCGCCAAGTCGGTGCTGCTGGCCCTGGCCGGTGAGTTCGTACCCGGCGCGGTCAATGTCACCGGCGGCACCGTCGGCGACGACGTCGCGCCCTGGCTGGACCTGGTGCGCAAGCAGGGCGCCCTGCTCGGTGCGCTCGCCGACGAACTGCCGGTGAGCCTCGAGGTGCAGGTGCGCGGTGAACTGGCCGCCTCCGAGGTGGAGGTGCTGCAGCTCGCGGCGCTGCGCGGGGTGTTCTCCGCCCATGTCGACGATCAGGTCACCTTCGTCAACGCTCCGGCGCTGGCCGAGGCCCGCGGGATCAGCGCCGAGGTGACCACCGCGACCGAAAGCCCCAGCCACCGGAGCCTGGTGGATCTGCGCGCGGTGTTCGGTGACGGCCGCACCATCAATGTCGCGGGCGCGCTGACCGAGCCGCAGCAGGTCGAGAAGATCGTCAACATCAACGGCCGCAACTACGATATGCGCGCCGAAGGCATCAACCTGGCCGTCCTCAACTACGAGGACAAGCCGGGCGCGCTGGGCAAGGTCGGCACCGCGCTGGGCGCCGCCGAAATCGATATCCTCGCCGCGCAGCTCACCCAGGACGCCAACAAAGAAGGCGCCACCGTCGTGCTGCGGGTCAACAAGGAGGTGCCCGAAGCGGTGCGTTCCGAGATCGCCGCCGCGGTCGGCGCCGCCAAGGTCGCTCTGGTCGACCTGTTCTGAGCTGTTCCGTGCACGCTGCCGCCCGGGCCGGTGGGCGGCGTGCGCAGACGGGTACGCACCCGCCCCGGGCCACGCGGTCCGGGGCGGGCCGTTCCCGGCCACCGTCCCGGTGACAGACCAACCCGGCCCGGCAGCCGCGTCCCGCCCTGTTCGCGGCCTCGTTCGTAGAAAGCGTGGTTGTCATGAAACTCGCCGTGATCCCCGGTGACGGTATCGGACCGGAAGTCGTCACCGAGGCGCTCAAAGTGCTCGATGTGGTGCTGCCCGGGGTCGAACGGACCCATTACGACCTGGGCGCCAAGCGTTACCACGCCACCGGGGAGATCCTGCCCGAATCGGTGCTGCCGGAACTGAAACAGCACGACGCGATCCTGCTCGGTGCGATCGGCGACCCGTCGGTGCCCAGCGGCATCCTGGAACGCGGTCTGCTGCTGCGCACCCGTTTCGCCCTCGATCACCACGTGAACCTGCGCCCCTCCAAGCTGTACCCGGGGGTCGGCAGCCCGCTGGCGGGAACCCCGGATATCGACTTCGTGGTGGTCCGGGAAGGTACCGAGGGCCCGTACACCGGCACCGGGGGCGCGATCCGGGTGGATACGCCGCACGAGGTCGCCACCGAGGTCAGCACCAACACCCGGTTCGGTGTCGAACGCGTGGTCCGCTACGCCTTCGCCAAGGCGCAGGCCCGGCGCAAGCATCTCACCCTGGTGCACAAGACGAATGTGCTCGCCTTCGCCGGTTCGTTGTGGCAGCGCACGGTGGACGAGGTCGGTGCGGAGTTCGGTGATGTCGAGGTGGCCTACCAGCACATCGACGCCGCCACCATCCATATGGTCAACGATCCGGGCCGCTTCGACGTGATCGTCACCGACAACCTGTTCGGCGATATCATCACCGACCTCGCCGCCGCCGTCAGCGGCGGTATCGGCCTGGCCGCCAGCGGCAATATCGACGCCACCGGCACCAACCCGAGCATGTTCGAACCGGTGCACGGCAGCGCCCCCGATATCGCCGGTCAGTCCAAGGCCGACCCGACCGCGGCCATCCTCTCGGTCTCGCTGCTGCTCGAGCACAAGGGCGAGACCGCGGCCGCGGCCCGTATCCAGGACGCGGTGGCCAAGGATCTGTCCGGCCGTACCGGCACCGCGTCCACCACCGAGATCGGCGATCGGATCGCCGCCGCCCTCTGAGCTCGAGGGCCCGGATTTCCGTGCGCGAAACGGGGTTGCGCGTCCGATACCATCGGGGATACCTGGGCGTATCCCCGATGGATGGTCCGAGCACTTGGAGGGCAGCATGACCGCGTGGCACGCCACCTCTGATGCCGGCTTCGGCCCGTACACGATGCTGGATCTCTACGATCTGCCGGAAGATGGCAAGGGTTTCGAACTCGAAGACGGGTGGTTGGTCGAGGTGGCGGCGGGGGCACGGCACAACTGGATCGCGCGAACACTCGCCCGCAAGATCGAGGGAATGCTCGGTGATGCCGCTGTCATCGTGTGCGACGGTGGGGAATGGGAGGTCAGCACCCCTGCCGGTGTGCGGAAGCCGGATGTCGCACTGGTTCCTTACGACGTCGCGCGTTCGGTGATCGCCGATGAGTCACCGAAACTGATACCCGGCATCGACCTCCTGCTGGTGGTGGAGGTGGTATCTCCTGGTAGCGGCAGTGAGCGCACAGACCGGGTGCGAAAGGTACGCGAATACGCGGAGCTGGGTATACCGCAGTACTGGATCATCGAGCATCAACCGAAGGTTCGGATCCATCGCGGAATCCTGGACGGCGCTAGCTATCGGTGGGATCCCACAGCCACCGAAGGGCAAGAGTTCACCGCCGAGATCGAGGCCGACAAGATGATTCGCGTGACGTTCGATCCCGCGGTGCTCATTGATATCTGACGGGTGTCATCCCGGCCGGACCACCGGATGAACCACCGGCCCGACTATCCATGTGGTCGGCGTGCCTGTGCTCATCGAGGCCCGACCGGGTATCGGTTGGACACCCGGGACGGCCGGGACAGCTGTCGGCGGTAACGAATTCGGCTCCTGGTCATTCGAGGGGCTTTTCCGAACCTACCGGGACCAGCGGGATCGCCACGGCCGCCAGGGCCGCTGCCGCCAGGTAGACCGCCGGGAACCCGGTCGCGGTGATGAGCGCGCCGAATACCGGGGGCACCGCGGCGACGGTCAGGTTCTGGCCGGTGTTCTGGATGCCCAGCCCGCGACCGCTCCAGAACGGCCCGGCGCGTTCGGCGATGGCGGTGAAGGCCAGGCCGTTGTCGGAGACCGTGACCACCGAGGCGACGACGAGCAGCGGGACGGCGGCCCACCACCAGTGCGTCCAGGAGGTCAGCGCCAGCAGGGCCATGGTGGCGACCGCGGCGATCGCGACCTGGCGCAGCGGGCCCATCCGGCTGCCGACCCGGTCCGACCACGCGCCGGCGCCGATCCGGCCCAGGGCGCCCAGGATCTGGGTGCCGGTAACCAGCGCGCCGGCCGCCGCCAGCGACCAGCCGAGGTCGCGGTGGAGCCACAGCAGCGCGAAGGTCCAGACGGTGGCCTGGGGGACGACCAGCAGGATCGACACGCCGTGGATACGCCACAGTGTGCTGCTGCCCCGGTAGGGATTGGCGCCGGTCTCCTGGGCTCGTGGCGGCCGGGGTGGGTCGATGATGCCCAGCAGGCAGCACACGGCGGCCAGTCCGGCCAGTAACGCGGGCACGCCGAGCGCGGGCGCGACCCCGAAGCGGTCGGCGACCAGGGGCACGGACATCGCCGCGATCCCGACGCCCAGCGGCTGGCCGGTCTGCCGGATGCCCATGGCCAGGCCACGGCGGTCTGGCGGGAACCAGCCGACGATCACCCGGCCGCTGGCACCGTTGGTGCTGGCGGCGCCTATCCCCCCGAGGAACAGCAGGAGCCCGAGGGCGGGGTGGCTGGTGGTACAGGCGGCGGCCGCACCGGCCACGCACATGATCACCGGCCCGGCGACCAGGGCGATCCGTTCGCCGACCCGGTCGACCAGATAGCCCCAGGCGATGAGGGCGCAGCACAGGCCGACGGTGGGCATGGCCACCAGCAGGCCGGCGGTGGGCAGCGGCATGCCCCCGGCGGTCAGCGCGGGGAGCAGGAACGGCACCCCGTGTACGAAGATCGCGCTGGACACCTGGGCGAAGACCCCGAAGGCGAGCATGAGCCAGCGGTGGGCGGGGGAGATCTGCCTGCCGGGCGCGACGATCGGGAGGGCCGTCGAAGGACTGTGCGCCATGGTTCCCCATCTCGGAACGAGAGCATCTCAATATATGAGAATGAATTCTCAGTCTTTGAACGTACGACGGTCACGGTACACCTCCGGGCCCCGGATCCCGCAAGTAGTGGCACGGTTCTCACCATCGGGCGGACCGACCGGTCGGGCGCATTCGGGCTGGTGAACCCGGCTGGATAGACTTCGGTCATGCGTCTAGGTCGAGTTGCCAGCCCCGACGGGGTCGCGTTCGTCGCCATCGAAGGCGAAACCGCCAAGGAAATCGCCGAACACCCGTTCGGTACCCCGACGTTCACCGGCCGCCGCTGGCCGCTGGCCGATATCCGTCTGCTCGCTCCGATCCTGGCCAGCAAGGTGATCTGCGTCGGCAAGAACTACGCGTCCCATGCTGCCGAGATGGGCGGGGAGGCGCCGGCCGAACCGGTGATCTTCATGAAACCGAATACGTCCATCATCGGCCCCGATATCCCGATCATCGTGCCGCCCAGTTCGTCCCGCGTCGACTACGAGGGTGAACTCGCCGTGGTCATCGGCCGGCCCTGCAAGGACGTTCCCGCGGCCCGGGCCAAGGACGTCATCCTGGGCTATACCGTCGCCAACGATGTGACCGCCCGCGACCAGCAGGCCCAGGACGGCCAGTGGACCCGGGCCAAGGGCTACGACACCTTCTGCCCGCTGGGGCCGTGGATCGAAACCGAACTCGATCCGGCGGATCTCGAGATCACCACCGAACTCGACGGTGAAGTACGCCAACGCAGTACCACATCGCTACTGCTGCATGATATTCCGGATATCATCGAATGGGTCACCCGCGTGATGACCCTGCTCCCCGGTGACGTGATCCTCACCGGAACTCCCGAGGGTGTCGGCCCGATGAAAGACGGTCAAACGGTGTCGGTCACCGTCTCCGGTATCGGCACGCTGACCAATCCTGTTGCCGCGAAACGCTGAACGAAAGAGGGACATGACAAACGTACGGGTCCGTTTCTGCCCGTCACCCACCGGGACACCGCATGTCGGGCTCATCCGCACGGCGCTGTTCAACTGGGCCTATGCCCGCCATCAGGGCGGCACGTTCGTCTTCCGTATCGAAGACACCGATGCCGCACGGGATTCCGAAGAGTCCTATCAGGCGCTGTTGGACGCGTTGCGCTGGCTCGGACTCGATTGGGACGAAGGTCCGGAAATCGGCGGGCCCTACGCGCCCTACCGGCAGTCGCAGCGGCGCGAAATCCACCGCGGCGTGGTGCAAAAACTCCTCGACGCCGGCGAGGCGTACGAGTCCTTTTCCACGCCAGAAGAAGTCGAGGCGCGCCACCGGGCGGCCGGGCGTGATCCGAAACTCGGCTACGATAATTTCGACCGCGACCTCACGGCCGCGCAGATCGCCGAATACAAGGCCGCCGGCCGGGGCGCGGTGGTCCGGCTGCGTATGCCCGATGCCGACCTCACCTGGCACGATCTGGTACGCGGAGAAACCACCTTCAAAGCCGGTTCCGTGCCGGATTACGCACTCACCCGCGGCACCGGCGATCCGCTCTATACGCTGGTCAACCCGGTCGACGACGCCACCATGCGGATAACCCACGTCCTGCGCGGCGAAGACCTGCTCTCCTCCACCCCGCGCCAGCTCGCGCTCTATGCCGCGTTGCAGCGCATCGGGGTCGCCGATTTCACTCCCGAATTCGGTCATCTGCCGTTCGTGATGGGCCAGGGAAACAAGAAGCTGTCCAAGCGCGACCCGGAGTCCGACCTCTTCCTCCACCGTGATCGCGGATTCATTCCCGAGGGTCTCCTCAATTACCTCGCGCTCCTCGGCTGGAGCATCGCCGACGACCACGATGTCTTCTCCATGAACGAGATGGTCGCGGCCTTCGATATATCGAAGGTGAATTCGAACCCGGCCCGATTCGATCAGAAGAAGGCCGATGCGATCAATGCCGAGCACATCCGTTTGCTGGAACCGGGCGATTTTGCCGGACGGTTGCGCACTTTTTTCACGGACCGCGGATATATCGGTGCCGGAATAGACGAGAAGGTTTTTGCCGCAGCCGCCGATCTGGTGCAGACGCGCATTGTCGTGCTGGATGACGCATGGGGTCTGTTGCGATTCCTCTTCGCACCGTCCGAGGAGTTCGGTATCGACCCCGCCGCGGGCAAGAAGAATTTGGGGCCGGACGCCGTTCCGGTATTGGATGCCGCAATTTCCGCACTCGAACCGCTGACCGCCTGGACTGCCTCCGAGATCGAGGACGCGCTGAAAGTCGCGCTTATCGACGGAATGGAATTGAAACCGCGGAAGGCGTTCGCGCCGGTGCGGGTATCGGTCACCGGATCGCATATCAGCCCGCCGCTGTACGAATCCATGGAACTGCTGGGCCGCGAGCTCACCATGCAGCGACTGCGCGCGGGCCGCGAATGGACGCCGCCGGCCGAGTGACCGGCCGGTGCCACGATGCCGTCCCCGGGGCCGCCGGGGCCGGCGTCGGTCCACCCCGCCCGTGGCCGGTCGGCGGCGCCGCGGCACCGTTACACACCTGATGTGGCGGCGTGACCAGGCGATTTGTAGTTTCCCCGGAGCGGTTTGGTACTCTCTTTCTCGGCCGGAACGACGGTGCCACCGCAGCCAGCGGTGAAGCCGAAAGCCCAGGTCATTGGGGTATGGTGTAATTGGCAACACAGCTGATTCTGGTTCAGCCATTCTAGGTTCGAGTCCTGGTACCCCAGCGGAGATCGCTCTCAGCTTCATCGTCCAGATGCGGTGCGGAACGAGTTATCCAGGCGATTTGGTCGCCGCCGCCCGGTCGGTTACGCTGATCGAGCTTCGGATCGAGAGATCCGCGATCCACTCCAGCCAGGAGTTGATCACAAGTCCTGGCCCCGTCGTCTAGCGGCCTAGGACGCCGCCCTCTCAAGGCGGTAGCGCGGGTTCAAATCCCGTCGGGGCTACTCAGCTGCGAGGCCCATGCTCATGGAGAGCATGGGCCTTTGCTGATTCGCGATGCTTTGCGGGGGTGCAACCCCCGCACCCCGCCCAGGGGGGCTCGGCGCCCCCTGGACCCCCCTTGCGGACCGGGAACGGTTCGGGGACCGGCCGGGGCTGCGCCCCTGGACCCCCTCCGGGATGCTCACCGGTGAATGTGATCGGGGCTTCGCCCTGCAACCCGTTCGCTTGCTGGTTACGTGTGGATACGTTGCCGGGGCTTCCCCCGGAGCCCTGTTCGGATGGCTGTCCTCGACGTGGTGATGGCTGCGGACGGCAAGTAATGACGGGCCCGGTCGAGGCGTCGCCCCTGGGCCCGTGCTCGGGACCGTGGCCTCCGGACGCGAGACCGGAGCTGTGCCGAAACCCTGGTTCGACTTCGCGCACGAGGGCGGTCGGCGCCGTGCGGCCGTCGGCGCGGGTCCGATCGGGAATCACTCGCGTCCGCCTCGAAGATGTCAGCGGAGGGTGGGAGCCGGTGGGGCGAGGACCGGGCCGGGCCGGGGAAGCCGATCCGCCACCCGGTGAACGAGCGGCCATGGAAACCGGGTCCGAGCGCCTTCGGGGCGAGGGGCGGGTTCGGTGGACGGAAGTGCGGTAGGGCGCCCGTTTCCGGGCCGATAGCGGCCGGGTCGGCGGGGTTTCCGGACCCGGGCCGGACGGGTGCCGTCGGCTGCCGGCGGGAAAGAACCGGGGGCGGTCAGTCGTCCAGGGCGTTGGCGGTGGATCCGCCCAGGGGCATGGCGGGTAGGCCCAGTTTGCGGTGGTCCCAGCTGCGGATACGATCGGGGACGATACGGACCGCGACGCGCTTGTTCAGCATGCCCTGGACGTACTCGCGCATGTCTTCGGTGTAGGGGCCGGTGTAGCGCTCCCAGACGCTGACCCCGACGGCGAACAGTTTCTCCGGGTCGTCGATGACCTCGGCGCGGCCCTCGAGGGAAACTCCGCGCAGGGTGTCATAGGTTTTCCCGGCCTCGATCATGCAGGTGACCGTGGGGTCGCGACGCAGGTTGACGGCCTTCTGGGATTTGCCCTTGGTCTCGAACCACAGTTCGGGTATCGCGTCGGGGCGCTCCGGATCGGCGATCAGCGCGTACCACATGGCGGTGAGGTGCGGTTTACCGTCCGGGCCCAGGCTTGCCAGGGTGGCGACGCGACTGCGGGTGAGGAAATCGGTGATCTCGGTATCGGTCATCACGATCTGTGACCGTTGGTTCACTCCCATCAGGCCACCATAAGTGACGGCAGCTGCCCGCCGCTCAGAGTCGGCGGTGCAGCGCATCGGCGGCCGCGACCAGGTCCGCTGCCCAGCGAGCCCCCGGTCGGCGGCCCATTCGATCGATCGGCCCCGACACCGAGACCGCGGCGACCACCGCGCCCTGCTGATCGCGTACCGGGGCCGAAACGCTGGCCACCCCGGCCGCGCGCTCGCCGGCGCTCTGGGCCCAGCCGCGTTTGCGGACCTCGGCGAGCGTGCGCTCGGTGAACATGGCGTCACCGAGGACAGTGCGCTGTAGCTCGGGATCGGCCCAGGCGAGGAGTACCTTGGCCGCGGATCCCGCGGTCAGCGGGAGGCGGGAGCCGATCGGCACGGTGTCGCGCAGCCCGGCCGGGGGTTCGAGGGCGGCGACGCAGACCCGCTCATTGCCCTCCCGGCAGTACAGCTGCACGCTCTCGCCGGTGATCTCGCGCAGCCGCGGCAGAATCGAGGTCGCGGCCTCGAGCAGCGGGTCGGCGGCGCCGGCAGCGAGTTCGGCGAGGGCGGGGCCGGGGCGCCAGGAGCCGTTTCCGTCCCGGGCGAGCAGCCGGTGGGTTTCCAGGCCGACGGCGAGCCGGTGCGCGGTCGCGCGGGGCAGGCCGGTGCGCTCGCACAGCTCGTTGAGACCGCAGGGCCGCTCGGCGACCGCATACAACACTGCCACCGCTTTGTCCAGGACGCCGATACCGCTATGCTGTCTCATAGAACGATATTAGCGTCCTGCATTCTGAGATGCCATTACGAACAGCCCAGGTGGCGTCCTGGAAGGGGTCGCATGATTCCAGCTAGCGCGTATCCGGTGCCGGGCAGGCCCGGGCCGGATGCCGAGCCCGAAAGGTGATCGCAACAATGCCACGTACGCTGGCCGAGAAGGTATGGGAACAGCACGTCGTCGCTCGCGGCGAGGGTGAGGGCGAGGCGCGCGAACCCGATCTCATCTACATCGATCTGCATCTGGTGCACGAGGTGACCAGCCCGCAGGCCTTCGACGGTCTGCGGGCCGCCGGTCGCCCGGTGCGCCGGCCCGATCTCACCATCGCGACCGAGGACCACAATGTCCCGACCGTCGATATCGACAAACCCATCGCCGACCCGGTGTCGCGGATCCAGGTGGAGACGCTGCGCCGTAACTGTGCGGAATTCGGCGTCCGGCTGCACCCGATGGGCGACCGGGAACAGGGCATCGTCCACGTCGTGGGACCGCAGCTGGGGCTGACCCAGCCCGGCACCACCGTGGTCTGCGGGGACAGCCACACCTCCACCCACGGTGCCTTCGGCGCGCTGGCCATGGGAATCGGCACCAGCGAGGTCGAGCATGTGCTGGCCACGCAGACCCTTTCGCTGCGGCCGTTCAAGACAATGGCGATCACCGTGGACGGCGTGCTGCCGCCGGGAGTCACCAGTAAAGACCTGATTCTCGCGGTGATCGCCGAAATCGGTACCGGCGGCGGCCAGGGCTATGTGCTCGAGTATCGCGGTGAGGCTATTCGCAATATGTCGATGGAAGCGCGGATGACCGTCTGCAATATGTCCATCGAAGCCGGTGCCCGGGCCGGAATGATCGCCCCGGACGAAACCACCTACGAGTTCTTGAAAGGCCGTCCGCACGCCCCGCAGGGCGCGGACTGGGATGCCGCGGTAGAGGCATGGGAGGCGCTGAAGACCGACGAGGACGCGGTTTTCGACCGGGAGGTGCACATCGACGCGAGCGTGCTCACCCCGTTCGTCACCTGGGGCACCAACCCGGGGCAGGGGCTGCCGCTGGGCGCGAATGTGCCCGATCCGGCGCAGATCGCCGACGAGACCGCGCGTGAGTCCGCGGAGAAGGCGCTGCGCTATATGGATTTGACCCCGGGTATGCCGCTGCGCGAGGTCTCGGTGGACACCGTGTTCGTCGGATCCTGCACCAACGGCCGGATCGAGGATCTGCGGGCCGTGGCGGAGGTGCTGCAGGGCCGCAAGGTGGCCGAGGGCGTGCGAATGCTGGTGGTACCGGGCTCGATGCGGGTGCGGGAACAGGCCGAGGCGGAGGGTCTGGGCGAGATCTTCACCGCGGCCGGGGCCGAATGGCGGCAGGCCGGGTGCTCGATGTGCCTGGGGATGAACCCCGATCAGCTCGCTCCGGGCCAGCGCTGCGCGTCCACCTCGAACCGGAACTTCGAGGGCCGGCAGGGCAAAGGTGGGCGTACTCATCTGGTGTCGCCGCCGGTGGCCGCCGCGACCGCGGTCCGCGGCACGCTGTCGGCGCCCGCGGACCTCAACTGAGCCCGTCTTATATCGAAACCCACTTATAGCCGAAACAGGAGAAATACGATGGAAGCCTTCGCCGTGCACAAGGGGATCGGCGTTCCGCTGCGCCGGTCCAATGTCGACACCGACCAGATCATCCCGGCCGTCTATCTGAAGCGCGTCACTCGTACGGGATTCGAAGACGGCCTGTTCGCCGCCTGGCGGGGTGACGAGGACTTCATTCTGAACACCGAGCCGTACAAGCATGGCAGCGTCCTGGTGGCCGGGCCCGATTTCGGGACCGGATCTTCCCGTGAGCACGCTGTCTGGGCGCTCATGGACTATGGCTTTCGGGTAGTTATCTCTTCACGTTTCGCCGACATCTTCCGCGGTAATGCGGGCAAGGGTGGTCTGCTGGCGGCACGAATGTCACAGAATGATGTCGAAATGCTCTGGAAGTTGCTCGAGGAACAGCCCGGACTGGAATTGGTTGTGGACCTCGCGGCGCGCACGGTGACCGCAGGAACCATCGTGTTGCCGTTCGATATTGACGACTACACCAGGTGGCGCCTGTTGGAGGGTTTGGACGACATCGGCCTGACGCTGCGGCGTAGCGATGTGATCGCCGAGTTCGAAAAGACAAGGCCGGCTTGGAAACCAAAGACCCTGCCCGAACCTATTTCGCAGGCGTAATGTTCTCGGCCTCTTAGCGGCCCCCCAGATGTCGTGGTAGCTGTGCGTGTGCTAGACCACATGAATTTTGGCGTGGCACATAGACTCTTGCCCAATGTGGGTTTACCGTGGTACCTAGTCGGTCCGACGACGGGCCATTAGTCTGCGGAGGATTCAATGAACAAGGCGGAACTGATCGACGTTCTGACCGAAAAGTTGGGTACTGACAGGCGCACGGCCACCGCGGCAGTCGAGCATGTGGTCGACACCATCGTGCGCGCGGTACACAAAGGGCAGAGCGTCACCATCACCGGATTCGGTGTGTTCGAACAGCGTAAGCGGGCAGCCCGGGTGGCGCGGAATCCGCGTACCGGGGAAACCGTCAAGGTGAAGCCCACTTCGGTGCCGGCGTTCCGGCCCGGCGCCCAGTTCAAGGCGGTTATCGCGGGTAAACAGAAGCTCGCGGCGACCGGACCCGCGGTGAAACGCGGTGTCAATGCTCCTGTGGCGGCCAAGAAATCCACGGCGAAGAAGACAACGGCGAAGAAAACCACCGCCAAGAAGGCCGCGACGAAGGCGCCCGCCAAAACAACGGCACGGAAGACGGCCACCAAGGCGCCGGCCAAGAGCACTGCCGCCAAGAAGACGGCCACCAAGGCCGCGGCCCGCAAGACGGCGACGAAGACCCCCGCCAAGGCCGCGGCCACCAAGAAGGCCACCGCCAAGAAGACCACCACGGCCGCCAAGTCCACGGCCAAGAAGTCGGCCACCGCAAAGCAGACCCCGGCCAAGAAGACGACAGCCAAAAGGGCTCGCTGACCCGCAGCCCAGGCGTGCCGGCGCCGCACTGATTCCAGCCGGGGTCCCACCGGATCCCGTATGCCCGGCCCGCCCATTGCGGCTCCGCCGCACTGTTCGACTCCGCCGGATCCCGGGTGCGTGCTCGCACCCGCGGACGGCACGAGACCCCGCGATCGGTTCTCGTCAGCGAGTCACCGGGTGTGACGACTCGGGGACTCGCAGATCCACACGACCGGAACGCCGGACGGACGAGCCCCCGGGCAACCCCCGGGGGCGTAGCCGTTTCTTGTGCCCGGCGCGCGTCCTACGCGGTGACCGCGGGCGCGGTATCGACCGCCAGCGATCGGTCGAGATGATCGGCGGCCACCAGCCGCTCACCCGAGAACGACAACACCCAGACCGACCCCTTACGGGTCCGCGCGGGCGACAACCGCATCCCGTCCTGTGCCGCCCACCAGCGGACCAGATCCGGAATGGTGTCGCCCTGACTGCACAGCACCCGGACACGCTGCGTCGAGACCAGCGACCGGATCCGGTCCCGGGCCTTGTCCGGATCGGCGGCATAGCCGATATCGCCCAGCAGCGGTTCGATCTCCACCTCGACGCCGAGTTCCTCGGCCAGCGGCGCTACCGTCTGCACACAGCGCAGCGGTTCGGCCGAATAGATGTCCTGCGCGCCGAACGCCAGCAGATTCGGGACCAGCGCCAGCGACTGCCGATAGCCGGCCGGTTCCAGCGGGCGCTGCTCGTCGGGGCCCTTGTAGCGGTCGCGTCGCCCGGCCTTGGCGTGGCGCACCAGCAGCACGGTATGCGTATCGGCGGGCAGCCGGGTGAACGCCCGCACGATCTGGCGGTCCATCGGATACGACAGCTCCGACATCACCGTGTCCAGCGCACACCAGGTCAGTTCGTCGACCTCGCTGTTGGCGCTGAATTCCCCGTCGACGACCTCCGCGGCCCAGTAGTCGACCCGTTTCATCTTGCGATGCCCGGTGACCGGATAGGTCACTTTGCCGAGATAGCGGCCCAGCCGGGGCCGCAAGCCGGTCTCCTCCTCGGTCTCCCGGAACGCCGCCAGGACCGGCGACTCACCGGGATCGAGTTTGCCCTTGGGCAGCGACCAGTCCTGGTATTTGGGGCGCCGGATGACCGCGATCTCGATACCGCCCGCGGAACCGGGTGCGTGCCGCCACAACACGGTGCCCGCCGCATGGATATTGGGTGCTGTCCGAGGATCCGGGTAGGCCGGTGGGGTATGCGTGCCGTTCACTGCTGATCCGGACGGCGTAGCCGCATGAGCGCCACCTGGTGATCGCGGACTTCGATACCGTCGCCGTCGGTGCCGGCCCGGTCGGGGCTGGATTTCCAGTTGCCGTCGGCGTCCAGGATCCAGCAGCGGGTCATCGGGTGCAGGGCGGATTCGAAGATACCGTCGAGCCGCTCGCACAGCTTGGGATCCTTCACCTGGGCCATGACCTCCACCCGGCGGTCCAGATTGCGGTGCATCATATCGGCGCTGCCGATCCAGAATTCGTCCTGTGCCCGGAAGTTGAGGATCCGGGAATGTTCCAGTACGCGGCCCAGAATGGAGCGCACCTCGATGTTCTCGCTCATCCCGGGGACCCCCGCCCGCAGGCCGCAGATACTGCGCACCACGATGCGTACCGGCACCCCCGCCTGGGAGGCGCGGTAGAGCGCGTCGATGATCTGCTCGTCGACCAGCGCATTGGCCTTCAACCGGATCCCGGCCTCGGCGCCGGAGCGGGCGAGTTCGATCTCCCGTTCGATCCGGGCGATGATCCCGGCCCGGATGCCGTTCGGGGCCACCAGCAGATTGCGGTAGTCGGTTTTACGGGAGTAGCCGGTGAGCGAATTGAACAGATCGGTGAGATCGGCACCAATTTCGGGTGCCGCGGTGAGCAATCCGACATCCTCGTACAGGCGGGCGGTCTTGGGGTTGTAGTTCCCGGTACCGATATGGCAGTAGCGACGGATGGTGGAACCCTCGCGGCGCACCACCAGACAGGTCTTGCAGTGGGTCTTCAGCCCGACCAGACCGTAGACCACGTGCACGCCCGCCTGTTCCAGCGTGCGCGCCCATTTGATGTTGGCCTGCTCGTCGAACCGGGCCTTGATCTCCACCAGCGCCACCACCTGTTTGCCCGCCTCGGCGGCGTCGATGAGGGCGTTCACGATCGGGGAGTCGCCGGAGGTCCGGTACAGGGTCTGTTTGATGGCCAGCACCTGCGGATCGGCGGCGGCCTGTTCGATGAAACGCTGCACACTCGTGGAGAACGAATCATAGGGGTGGTGCACCAGCACATCGCCCTCGCGCAGCGCCTGGAACACATTGCGCGGTGTCTCCCGTTCGCCGAACGCGGGCGGCGTCGCGGGCACATAGGGGGCGTCCTTGAGGTTCGGGCGGTCCACCCCGTACACCTGCCACAGGCAGGACAGATCCAGCAGCCCGGGGACCTGGATGACGTCGCCGGGATCGACTTCGAGCTCGCGCAGCAGCAGATCGAGCATGTGCTCGGTCATATCGTCGGAGACCTCGAGCCGGACCGGGGACCCGAAGCGGCGGCGCGCGAGTTCCCGCTCCAGCGCCTTCAGCAGGTCCTCGTCGCGGTCCTCGTCGACCTCGAAATCGGCATTGCGGGTGATCCGGAACGAATGGTGCTCCACCACGGTCATACCGGGGAACAGTTGATCCAGATGGGCCGCGATGAGCGCTTCCATCGGAAGGAAGGCGGCGATGCCGCCACCGCTGGGTCCCGGCCGGCGAACCCGGACGAACCGGTCCACATTGTCGGGGACTTTCACCCGGGCGAAATGCTCGCCGCCGGTGCTCTCGTCCTGAACGGTCACCGCGAGATTGAGGCTCAAGCCGCTGATGTAAGGGAAGGGGTGGGCCGGATCGACGGCCAGCGGGGTCAGTACAGGGAAGACCTGATCCTGGAAATGCGCCGACAGTCGTTCCCGTTCCGCGTCGTCGAGGTCGGACCAGTCGATGATCGCGATGCCCTCTTCGGTGAGCGCGGGCAGTACTTCGGTGAGGAAGACCTCGGCGTGCCGGACCGCGAGATCCTGACTGCGCACCGCGATGAGGGCCAGTTGTTCGTTCGGCGTGCGGCCGTCGGCCGATCGCACCGAAAGCCCCGTTTCGGCGCGGCGTTTGAGACCGGCGACGCGGACCATGTAGAACTCGTCGAGGTTCGAGGCGAAGATCGCCAGGAATTTCGCGCGTTCCAGCAACGGCAGCGAACTGTCCTCGGCCAGGGCAAGGACTCTGGCGTTGAAATCCAGCCAGCTCAACTCCCGGTTCAGGTAGCGATCGGCCGGCAAACGAGGTGCGGTCCCGACGGCAGGGATCGGAGTGGCGGCCGGAGGTGGGGTCGGGAGCACCTGCTGTTGTTTGATGGTTTCCGTATCGCTCACACCTACGATCATTCCCTACGAACAGGCGACCATGCATATGCCGTAGATGACTGTTATCTCGAGTTCACGCGGTGGCGGCTGCCCGTTGGTGTGGTCGAGTGGCTCCCGGCCACCGGGCCGCGCGGTGCGGAGCGACGGCGGAGTTACGCCTGACACACCTGGGTGACCGCTTCCCGGACGGGAGCCGGCCAGCCGAGTTCGGCGAGCAGCGCGGCGGTATCGGGTCCCGTGCCCAGCGCCCGCACCGCCGCCAGATCGTCGGCGGTATCGACATCGTGGCGCAGGCCGGGCCAGTCCCCGTGCAGCCGGACCGCGCCGTCGTCCCGGTGGTGGCGCGCCGAATCCCGCCCGAACCTGGGCCGCAGCGCGGTACCGGCCGGAGCCAGCAGCGCCGCGGTACCGGTGCCCGCGTGGTCGGCCACGAATGCGCGGATACCGCGGGCGGTCGCCAGGACCGCGGACAGTTCCGGCGTGCGCAGGGCCGGCAGGTCGGCCTGCAGGGCCAGCACGGACACGTCGCCGTGCCGGGCGCGCAGCGCGGCCGCCGCGGTGGACAGGGCGGTGTTGAGGGGATCGGGGTCGGTGGCGGCGCTGCGGGGTTCGGGATGAACGGTGGCACCGAGCGCGCGGGTCGCGCGGGAGACCACGGGATCGGGCGTCACCACGGTGATCGACGCGATCTCCGGGGCCGCCGCGGCCGCGCGCACGGTATCGGTCAGCATGGCCAGGACCAGCCGGGACCGCTGGGCCGGGGGCAGGACCCCGGCCAGCCGGCTCTTGGCGCTGTCCAGGGTTTTCACCGCGATGACGGCGTGCACGGTGTGCGGGCACATGGCCCCATCCTGTCATGGCATATTGGGCTGATGACGAGGGCGGCGGTACTGGGCGCGGGATCGTGGGGCACGGCATTCGGGAAGGTGTTGGCCGAGGCGGGAACCGAGGTGACCATCTGGGCCCGCCGGCCCGAGGTCGCCGAGGCGCTGGCCACCGACCACCGCAACCCCTATTACCTGCCGGGGGTGCAACTGCCGCCGGTCGCGGCGACCGACGACTACGCGCGGGCACTCGACGGCGCCGATATCGTGGTCCTCGCGGTGCCGTCGCAATCCCTGCGCGCGAATCTGAAGATCTGGGCACCGGCCCTCGGCCCCGACGCCACGCTGCTGAGTCTGGCCAAGGGGATCGAGAACGGCACCCTGCTGCGGATGAGCGAGGTGATCGCCGAAGTCAGCGGTGCCGCGCCGGATCGGATCGCGGTGCTGTCGGGGCCCAATCTGGCCAAGGAGATCGCCGCCGGGCAGCCTGCGGCCACGGTGATCGGCTGCGCCGATGCCGAACGAGCGGCCGCGGTGCAGCGCGCCTGCGTGACCGGTTACTTCCGGCCCTACACCAACACCGATGTGATCGGCTGCGAACTCGGCGGTGCCTGCAAGAATGTCATCGCTCTGGCCTGCGGGATCGCCTCGGGGATGGGTTTCGGCGACAACTCCCTCGCCGGGCTGATGACCCGTGGGCTGGCCGAGATCATCCGGCTCGGTGTGGCACTGGGCGCCGAACCGGTGACCCTGGCCGGGCTGGCCGGAGTCGGGGACCTCATCGCGACCTGTACCTCGCCGCTGTCCCGGAACCGCTCGTTCGGGCAGGTTCTCGGCAGCGGCGGGTCCATGCAGGCCGCGCAGGAGGCGACGCACGGCCAGGTCGCCGAAGGGGTGAAATCGTGCACCTCGGTGCGCGCACTGGCCGCGGCGAAGAATGTGGAGATGCCCCTCACCGAGGCCGTGCACCAGGTGTGCCACGAAGGACTGGCGGTGCAGACGGCAGTGGAGAAGCTGCTGGGCAGGCAGATAAAACCCGAATAGCCACACCGGTGGTCCGGCACGGTTGGGAGAGGTCCCGGCAGGGTACGGTTCGGTCATGAAGCGGATCAGGGTGGCCGTAGTCTTCGGCGGACGCAGCAACGAGCACACGGTGTCGTGTGTGTCGGCCGGTGCGGTGCTGCGGAACCTCGATCCGGCGCGTTTCGACGCGGTACCGATCGGGATCACCCCGGAGGGCACCTGGGTGCTGGCCGGCGGTGACGCCGCCGAACTCGGCCGGCACGACCGGACCCTGCCCTCGGTCACCGGCGGCGGCCGGGAACTGATGCTGGCCGCGGACCCGAGCCGGGCCGGGACACTGGTCGCGCTGGACGATCCGCACACCGTGCTGGAAGCCATCGATGTGGTGTTCCCGGTACTGCACGGTGCGTTCGGCGAGGACGGCACCGTGCAGGGCATGCTCGAACTGGCCGGTATCCCCTACGTGGGCCCCGGGGTGCTGGCGAGTGCGGCCGGTATGGACAAGGAGTTCACCAAGAAACTCCTCGCCGCCGACGGCCTGCCGGTCGGCGCGCAGGTGGTGTTGCGGCCGGGTACCGCCACCGTCACCGCCGCGGAGCGGGAGCGGCTGGGCTTGCCGGTGTTCGTGAAACCCGCGCGCGGCGGTTCCTCGATCGGGATCACCAAGGTCACCGATTGGGGTGATCTCGATACCGCGATCGCCGCCGCGCGCGCCCACGACCCGAAAGTGATCGTGGAAGCGGGCGTCGTGGGCCGCGAGGTCGAATGCGGGGTGCTGGAATTCCCGGACGGCCGGGTGGAAGCCAGTGTGCTCGCCGAGATCAAGATGCCCAAGGATCTGGCCGATGCCGACGCCGGGGAGAAACCCGCTCCCGCCTTCTACGATTTCGAC
Source organism: Nocardia sp. NPDC002869 (assembly GCF_046764065.1). Lineage (NCBI taxonomy): Bacteria > Bacillati > Actinomycetota > Actinomycetes > Mycobacteriales > Nocardiaceae > Nocardia > Nocardia sp. NPDC002869. The sequence continues at coordinate 6,368 of NZ_JBKOOL010000034.1, read as the reverse complement.
ACCAAATATCTCGACGACGTCTGCGAATTCGACGTCCCGGCCAAACTCGACGACGACGTGTCCGACGAGGTCCGCGAGATCGCGGTGCGCGCCTTCCACGCGCTGGACTGCCAGGGCCTGGCCCGCGTCGATTTCTTCCTCACCGAGGACGGCCCGGTGATCAACGAGATCAACACCATGCCCGGGTTCACGCCGATCTCGATGTATCCGCGGATGTGGGACGAGACCGGGGTCGGTTACGGGAAACTGCTGACCACACTTGTGGAAACGGCTCTCGCCCGCGGCACCGGGCTGCGCTGACCGCGCTCAGTTCGGCAGTTCGCCCGGGTCGATCGGGCGGGTCGGCAGCTGCGCGGTGACGGTATCCGATACCGCCTGCAGGGGCGTCGGGCCGGACCCGTCGGGAACCGTGAGGGCGATATAGGTTTCGCGGTCCACCGCGAACCAGGTGGCCGTGGCGGCCGCGTCGTCGCGGATTTCGAACCACTGCACGTCGTTGACCACCTGTAACGGGGACGCCCGGTTGAACTCCAGGGGGCGGTCGAGTCCGCACCGCAGCACGATCGGTTCGCCGCCGTCGGGCAGTTGCCAGGCCGTCGTCGCCGGCGGCGCCGGTTCGACGAGGGTGGCGCGGGTGTACTCGCCGAGGTCGGCGGGCAGTGCGGGCAGCAGGGTGGCACAGGCGGGCCCGTCGGCCGCGGGCGCCGGAACCGGACCCAGCGCCAGCGGTTCGCGTTCGACCGGCGTGCGCGTGGCGATGACCGCCGCGACCACCACGCCGATCAGCAGGGCGATCGGCAGCGCGACCGCGGTCGCGATGAGCGCGGGCGAATACCCGCTGCGCTCGGCGCCGCCGCTGTCCGGGGTGTCGGTGTCCTCGTCCGGCGATGTCCCCGGCATCCTCGGCGGTCCTTTCGTCAGCGCGTACACGGTGGGCGGGGCGCACACGGGAGTTCCGGCCGCCGCGCCTGGTCACCGGGCACAGGGTACCGTCGTGCGGGGAGCGCCGGAGTATCGGCCGGGCGCGCGGGATCGGGGATCCGCGCGGTCCGGGGTACGGCAGAGCGGCGTTCCGCCGGTGGACACGACTCCGTGGTCCGGGCCGGCGAGGCGGCGGCCGACGCCGCCGGTGACAGCAGCGAGTGAGGAAGGTCCCACGATCAGTACAGGACCGACGGTGCGCGAGGTGGGCGAATTCGCCCTCATCGCCCGGATCAACGCGGGCCGGGAACAGGGGCCCGCCGTGCAACTGGGCCCCGGTGACGACGCGGCGGTGCTGGCCGCGGCGCGCGGGCGCTATGTGGTGAGCACGGATATGTTGATCGAGGACCGGCATTTCCGGCTGGACTGGTCGAGGGCCGAGGACATCGGCCGCAAGGCGATCGCCCAGAACGCCGCCGATATCTATGCGATGGGCGCCGAACCCGTCGGCTACGTGGTGGGCCTCGGGGTACCGGAACGGACCCCGGTGGATTTCGTGACCGGACTCGCGGACGGGTTCTGGGCGGAGGCGACACGGGCGGGGGGCTCGATCGCCGGTGGGGATATCGTGCGCAGCCCGCAGGTGGTGATCTCGGTGACGGCCTTCGGTGACCCGCTGGGCGAAGAACCGGTGCCCCGATCCGGTGCGCGGCCCGGTGGGCTCCTCGCGATCGCCGGACGGCCGGGCTGGTCGGCGGCCGGTTACGCCCTACTCGCGGGCGGCCACTCACCGGAGTCCGGCCCGGGCGCGGCCACGGCTGTCGCCGCGCACCGTGCCCCGCGACCCGCCTACGACCTCGTCCGAGCCGCCGTGACCGGCGCACACCCGCCGGTGGCGCTCACCGATATCTCCGACGGGCTACTCGCCGATATCGGGCATCTGGCCGAATCCTCGGGAGTCGCGATCGATGTGCGTTCGGCGGCATTGCGCGATACCGAGCTCGCGGAATGCGCCGGTTTACTGGAAGCCGATGCGCAACACTGGATTTTGACCGGAGGCGAGGATCATGTGTTCGCCGGGGTCTGGCCGGCCGGTTCGCCGCCGCCCCCCGGATGGACCGTTATCGGCGATATCGAGGCCGGTCACGGGGTGACCGTGGACGGTGCGCGATACCGCGGTCGGCAGGGCTGGGAAGCGTTCTCCGGGACGGACTCGGCGAATGTCGGCCACTCACGATAGGTTGTGCGGTCATGAGCACGAAACCACTCGTGGAAATCATCGATCCGGGCTGGGCGAAGGCGCTGGATCCGGTCGCCGACCGTATTGCGGAGATGGGCGAATTCCTGCGTGCCGAGAACGCCGCGGGCCGCGGGTATCTCCCCGCCGGGGAGAATGTGCTGCGTGCCTTCCAGGAGCCGTTCGACAAGGTCCGGGTGCTGATCGTCGGCCAGGACCCCTATCCGACTCCGGGCCACCCGATGGGACTGAGCTTCTCGGTGGCGCCCGATGTTTCGCCGGTACCTCGCAGCCTGGCCAATATCTTCGCCGAATACACCAAGGATCTGGGCCATCCCACCCCGAGTTGCGGCGATCTGAGCCCCTGGGCGCGCCAGGGTGTGCTGATGCTGAACCGGGTCCTGACGGTGACTCCCGGCACACCGGCCTCCCATCGCGGCAAAGGCTGGGAAAAGGTCACCGAGCAGGCGATCAGCGCGCTGGTGGCGCGCGACGAACCGCTGGTGGCCGTGCTGTGGGGCCGGGACGCCGCCTCGCTGAAGCCGGCGCTGGCCGCCGCGGAAGTGCCCAGTATCGAATCCGCGCACCCGTCACCGCTGTCGGCATCGCGTGGGTTTTTCGGCTCGCGTCCGTTCTCCCGGGTCAACGAACTGCTGGACGAACTCGGCGCCGAGCCGGTGGACTGGCGCCTGCCCTGAGTGGGCGTCGAACGAGAAACAAGATTGAGGAGCACACCATGAAACTGCGCGGCATCACTGCCTCGCTCGCGTTGGGCGCCGCCCTGACGGGGGCGGCCGGAGCGACGGCCGGAGCGGCCCCGCTGACTCTGGAACCGATGAGTCCGGCGACCGAGCCCGCTGCCCCGATCGCCGAGGATTTCACCTCGACCGGCTCGTCCACGATCTCGGCCTCGGTCAACGCCAAGGGCGCCTGCCTCTTCCAGCGGACCCTGAGCGCCATGGACCTGGACTGCTGATTCGTCCGTTCGTACGGCGTAACGCCCGCATATTTGCGATGCTGAAAATCGTGAGTAATGCGAACAATCTGCTCGATCCCGTCCGGCTGCGGTTACGCGGCCGGGGCGGGATCGAGCTCGTTGCGGACCAGTACGGCCCACCGGACAGCCCGGCCGTGCTGTTCCTGCACGGCGGCGGTCAGACCCGGCACTCCTGGAAACAAACCGGGGCGCAGCTCGGCGCGGCGGGGATCCGGGCGGTCACGCTGGACGCGCGCGGCCACGGTGACAGCCAATGGGCACTCGATCGTGACTACCGCTACGAGGCCATGGTCGGAGATGTACTCGCGGTTCTGGAACAACTGGGCGGTGGACCCGTGGTGGTGGTCGGCGCCAGTATGGGCGGGATCACCGGTCTGCTGGCCACGGCGGCCCCGGGCGGAGACGCGATCGGCGCGTTGGTCCTGGTGGATATCGTCACCCGGCCCGAACCCGAGGGCGTCGACCGCGTGCTCACCTTCCTGAGCAAGAACCCCGACGGCTTCGCCACCCTCGACGAGGCCGCGGATGCCGTGGCCGACTATCTCCCACACCGGCCCCGGCCCAAATCCAACGCGGGACTACTGCGTAACCTGCGCCAACGCGACGGCCGCTGGTACTGGCACTGGGATCCGGGCATTCTCGGCGACAAATCCGCCGACCCCGACGAGATGGCCCGCACACTCGAGGGCGCGGCACGGGCACTCGATATTCCGGTGCTGCTGGTACGGGGATTGCAATCGGACGTGGTGAGCGCCGCGGGCGCCGCGGAATTCCTGGAGCTGGTGCCACACGCCGAATTGGTCGAGATCGGCAATGCTGCCCATACCGCCGCCGGCGACGACAACGACGCGTTCACCGAGGCGGTCGCGAAATTCGTCACCCTTTCTCGCTGACCGGGACCGGCCGTGGGCGGCGCGTCGATCGGCCCCGCGCCGCCGGGCCGGGGACGGTCAGCTCGGCCCGGAATAGTCCGGGGCGCGCTTGGCGAGGAACGCGTCCACACCTTCGCGACCGGTCGGACTGCCCGCGGCCGCCCCTATCGCCTCGCGTTCGGCGTCCAGCTGCTCGCCGAGGGTCGCGGTGGCCGACCGGCTGAGCAGGGTCCGGATCGAGGCGTAGCTCGCGCGTGGTCCGCGCGCCAGGGTGCGCGCCAGTTCGCGGGCGTCGTCGCGGACCGCCGCGTCGCTGTCGGCGATACGCGCCAGAATCCCGAGGCGCTGGGCCTCCGTGGCATCGAGTACGGCGTCGGTCAGCAGGATCTCGCGGGCTTTGGCCGCACCCACCAGCCGGGGCAGCGTCCACGACATCCCGCCGTCGGGGCTGAGCCCGACCCCGGGATACGCGGGGCGCATCCGGGTGCCCGGGCCCCCGATCGCGATATCGGCGGCGCAGACCAGGCTCATTCCGGCGCCCGCCGCCCAGCCGTGCACCGCGGCGACGACCGGTGCCGGGGCGCTGTCCAGTGCCCGGACGAAAACGTGCAGGGTGTCGGCGAGTTGGTACAGGTGTGCGGAACGGTCCTGCGCCGCCGCGAAATCGCGCACATCGCCGCCGGCGCAGAAGTTCGGGCCGGCACCGACGAGTAGCACCGCGCCCACATCGGATCCGGATTCGTGCAGGGCGGTGGTGCCCGCGGCGACTCCGGCGAAATCCAGGGAGGTGCCCTTGGCCGCGGTGGACAGGGTGATCTCCAGGACGCCGTCCTCGATGCGGATGTACTCGGCCTCGGTGCTCATGGCCGCGACACTACCGAGCGGGAGAACCGGGCGATATCGCTACCTACGTACCAGCCGGATCTCGGTGGCCATGGCGAAGCGTTCGGCCCGGGCGGTGCCGTCCGGCACGAATCCGTATTTGCTGTAGAAAGCGCGGGCCCGCGGATTGCCTTCGAAAACCCACAGCGAACACGATCGGTCCGGTTCGAGCACCGCGCGGATCAACGCGTGCGCGAGCCCGGTGCCATACCACCGGGCGCGGACGTACATGGCCTGCAGTTCGCGCTCGGCGACCGCGGGCTCGTCGCGGGGCGGGCCGTACTGAGTGAATCCGGCGATCTCGGTGCCCGCCTCGGCGACCAGGAGCTGCCCGGAGTGGTTCCGGGCGATCCGCTCCAAGTTCGCGGCGCGGCGATCGACATCGAAGGCGTCCAGGACGTGGTCGGGGACAAGACCTCGGTAGGCCTCACGCCAGCAGGCGATATTGCACTCTGCCAGGGCCCGGGCGTGCGCGGGCTCGACGGGCACGAGGTTCCAGGGCCCGTGCGTGGCATTCGGGGCCGCCGCGGCCTTGCTCATCGGATGCTCGGTCGTCTGGTACTCCTCGCATCGGATACCGATACGACCTCGCCCCGGGTCCTACGCGGAGCCGGGGCGAGGTCGTCGGAACCGAGGGTCTCGGATGAAACCGGGTAACCCGGTGTTCAGCCGCGGACCACCTTGCCCGCCTTCAGGCAGGAGGTGCATACGTTCATCCGGCGGGTGTTACCCGGGGCGACCTGCGCCCGCACGGTCTGGATATTCGGGTTCCAGCGACGGTTGGTGCGCCGGTGCGAATGCGAGACCGATTTACCGAAGCCGGGGCCTTTGGCGCAGACGTCGCAGACGGCAGCCATAGTCGCGAACTCCTTCATGTCATCATGGGGGACCTGCCACCGGTACAGTGGTCGATCCTGATCAATGTCGTCATGCCCGCCGACGAGCATCGGCGGATTCGATGACCATCGGACAGCGCCGACCGATAACGGCCGCGCCAGGCAACCCTGCAAGGGTAGCCCGACCCGCTGCGATCCACCAAACTGGGGTTGATCCATCAATCCGCAGCTTACCCGGCGCACCCACGCGAGGCGCCGTCTCCGCGGCCCGTCCCGGGTCGCGGTGTCGGGAGCGGCCGCTAACCTGGCGTTCGACTTCCGCGACGACGAGAAACGAGGTGACGGTGCCCGAAACCCGGCAGGTGGGCGGCGACGGTTCGCCGGTCACCGGATCCGCGGACGGCGGGCTGGGCGGGGCCGAAATTCTGGCCTGGGGCCGTCTCTGTGTGGCCGCGCTCGAACAGCGGCGCACGGAGATCGATGCGCTCAATGTCTTCCCGGTGCCGGATTCCGATACCGGGACCAACCTCCTGGCGACCATGCGCGCCGCCGTCGCGGAAGCGCAGCAGGTATCGAGCTGATCGCGCAACGCCGCGGCGGTGTCGTCGCCGAGTCCGGTGACC